>DATJPE010000066.1 GCA_035506535.1 Actinomycetes bacterium
TTGGCACGGACCTGGGCGAGGGTCTTGCCCTGAAGGTGCTTGGAGTCGTCGGCGACGATCTTCTGGACGACTGCCTGCGCCTGCGGACCGGCGCCGACCACGGCGACGGCAAGGGCGAGCGTGGCGAGGATGGTGGCGGCGCTAGGACGGTGCATGGCGGACTCCCCTCGGGCCAACCCCGGCTGGCTCAACGGTAGGAGCGCCGCGGCTGCTCCGACAGACGAATCGGCCGGCCTCATCGGACGCTGGGACCACCACTACGCAGCGCCGCGTCGGCGAACACCGGGGCTGCGAGGAGCGGGCGGAGGTGCGGAGGGCCGCGCGGGTCAGGGGCGGTGGGCGACGAGCTCGACCTCGACCAGCATGAGCGGGTCGACGAAGCCCTCGACGATGAGCATCGTGGCGACCGGGCGAACCGACCCGAGGATCTCCGCGTGCGCCTGCCCGACGAGTTCGCAGTCGTGGGCGTGGCGCACGTACATCCGGCTCTGCACGACGTCCTCGGCGCCCATGCCGACACGGGCGAGGGCGTCGAGGGCGATGCCGAGGGCCGTACGTGCCTGCGCGCCCGCGTCGCCCTCGTGAACGACCTGGCCGTCGACGGTGGACGTGCAGCCGGCCGTCCACGCGAGGTCGCCGGAACGCACGACGCGGGCGTAGCCGACGGCGTCCTCGTACGGGCTGCCGCTGCCCAGCCGCTCAGCCATCGGCGACCGCGGTGAGCGCCTCGGGGAGAGTGAACGCGCCGACGTACAGCGCCTTGCCGACAATCGCGCCCTCGACGCCGACCGCGTGCAGGGCCGCGAGCGCGCGCAGGTCGTCGAGGGAGGACACCCCGCCGGAGGCGACGACCGGCCGGTCGGTGCGGGCGCACACCTGGCGCAGCAGGTCGAGGTTCGGTCCGCGCAGCGTCCCGTCCTTCGTGACGTCGGTGACGACGTAGCGCGCGCACCCGTCGGCCTCCAGCCGGTCGAGCACCTCCCAGAGGTCGCCGCCTTCCTGGGTCCAGCCGCGGGCGGCGAGGGTTGTGCCGCGGACGTCGAGCCCGACCGCGATGCGGTCGCCGTACCGCGCGATCACCTCGGCGCACCAGTCCGGCTTCTCCAGCGCGGCGGTGCCGAGGTTGACGCGGCGGCAGCCGGTCGCGAGCGCGGCCTCGAGGGAGTCCTCGTCGCGGATGCCGCCGGAGAGCTCGACGTCGATGTCGAGGCGCCGGACGACCTCGGCGAGCTGGGTGCGGTTCGAGCCGCGCCCGAACGCCGCGTCGAGGTCGACCAGGTGGACCCAACGGGCGCCGGCCGCCTGCCAGGCGAGGGCGGCGTCCAGCGGGTCGCCGTACGCCGTCTCGGTGCCGGCCTCGCCCTGGAGCAGACGTACCGCCAGCCCGTCGGCGACGTCCACCGCCGGCAGCAGCTCGAACCCCACGACCGGCGACCCTACCGACCCCGCCCCTTTCGAATGAACGCGACGTTCCTGCGCACCTATTGGAAGAACGCCGCGTTCATTCGAACAGGTGGGGGGCAGGCGGGGCGCGGAGGGCGGGCGGCGGGCTGGGGCGGGTCGGCGGGCGGGGGGTGCGGGGCGGGGGCGTCAGAGGGTGGCGACCCAGTGGCCGAGGAGGGCGGCGCCGGCGTCGCCGGACTTCTCCGGGTGGAACTGCGTCGCGGAGAGCACGCCGTCCTCGACGGCGGCCACGAAGCGGTCGCCCTGGTGCTCCGTCCAGGTCACCAGCGGCTCGGTGCCGGTCGTCGCCCCGGCGGGGACCCAGGTCCGTACGCCGTAGGAGTGCACGAAGTAGAACCGCTCCCCCTCCAGGCCGGCGAACAGCCGCGACCCCGCCGGGACCGAGACGGTGTTCCAGCCCATGTGCGGCAGTACGTCGGCACGCAGCCGCTCGACGACGCCGGGCCAGGCCCCGATCCCGTCGGTGTCCACCCCGTGCTCGACGCCTCGCTCAAACATCACCTGCATCCCCACACAGATGCCCAGCACCGGGCGTTCGGCCTCGACGCGGCGGCGCACAACGGCCGGTCCGTCGACCGCGCGAAGCCCGGCCATGCACGCGGCGAAGGCCCCCACCCCGGGCACGACGAGGCCGTCCGCCGCGAGGGCCACCGACGCGTCCCCCGTCAGCGTGACCTCGGCGCCGACGCGCTCCAGTGCACGTACCGCCGAGCGCAGGTTCCCCGAGCCGTAGTCCAGGACGACGACCGAAGGCTTCGCCACCTAGCGTCCAGCGTCCGGGGCCGGGCTGTACGTCACGAGAGGGTGCCCTTCGTCGAGGGGACGCCGACCACCCGCGGGTCGAGCGCGACCGCGTCGCGCAGGGCGCGTGCGACCGCCTTGAACTGCGCCTCGACCACGTGGTGGGCGTTACGGCCGGAGAGCACCCGCACGTGCAGGCAGATCTGCGCCGAGGCGCTGATCGACTCCCAGATGTGGCGGGTGAGCGTGGTGTCGTAGGACCCGATCAGCTCGACGATCTCGGGTTCGACGTGCACGACGTACGGCCGTCCGGACAGGTCGACGGCCGCCTGGCAGGCCGCCTCGTCGAGCGGGACCAGCGCGTCGCCGAAGCGGCGGATCCCCGCCTTGTCGCCGAGGGCCTCGCGCAGCGCTTGCCCGAAGGCGAGCGAGGTGTCCTCGACGGTGTGGTGCGCGTCGACCTCGAGGTCGCCCTTGGTACGGACGAACAGGTCGATGCCGCCGTGCTTGCCCAGCTGGGCGAGCATGTGGTCATAGAAGGGCACGCCGGTCTCGACGTCGGCGACGCCGGTGCCGTCGAGGTCCAGCTCGACGACCACCGAGCTCTCCTTGGTCGTGCGCTCGACGCGGGCGGTACGGCTCACGGCGTGATCTCCTCACAGGCGGTACGTCTCACGGCCCGACCTCCTCGAGGACGGCGACGAGGGAGCGGCGGAAGGCCGCCATCTCCTCCGGCGTCCCGACGCTGACGCGCAGCCAGCCGTCCGGGCCGGTCTCGCGGATGAGGACGCCGCGCGCGAGCAGCCGCTCCCACACCGCGTGCCGGTCCGCGAACCGGCCGAAGAGCACGAAGTTCGCGTCGCTGTCAGCCACGTCGAAGTCGCGCCGGCGCAGCCAGGTGACGAGCGCGTCGCGCTCCTCCCGCAGCGCGTCCACGGAGGCGAGCAGCTCGTCGGCGTGGGCGATCGCGGTACGCGCGACGGCTTGCGCGACGGCGGACAGGTGGTAGGGCAGCCGCACGATGCGCACCGCGTCGACCACCGCGGTCGACCCGACGAGGTAGCCCAGCCGTCCGCCCGCCATGGCGAACGCCTTGCTCATCGTGCGGATGACGACCAGGCGCGGGTGGTCGGCGAGCAGCGACAGCGCCGACGGCGTGCCCGGGCGGCGGAACTCGGCGTACGCCTCGTCGACGACGACGACCCCGCCGTCGTCGTGCGTCGCGTCCAGCAGCGCGAGCACGGTCTCGGGCGCCAGCGACGTACCGGTCGGGTTGTTCGGCGACGGCACGACGACGAGGGTCGGCTGGTGCCGGCGTACCGCCTCGCGCGCGACCTCGGGCGGGAGCGTGAAGTCGGGTGCGCGCGGCGCGGTGACCCAGGCGGTGAAGGTGTCGCGGCAGTACTCGGGGTACATCGAGTACGTCGGCGCGAAGCCGAGCGCCGTCCGGCCGGGTCCGCCGAAGGCGAGGAAGAGCTGGTGCATGACCTCGTTGGAGCCGTTCGCCGCCCACACCTGCGCGGCGTCGACGTGGACGCCCTCGCGCTTGGCGAGGTAGGTCGCGAGGTCCTGGCGCAGCGCCCAGGCCTCGCGGTCGGGGTAGCGGTTGAGGTCGGTGGAGGCGGCCGCGGCCGCGCGGCCGATGTCCGCGACGAGGGAGGCCGAGGGCGGGTAGGGGTTCTCGTTGGTGTTGAGCCGGAACGGTACGTCGAGCTGCGGGGCGCCGTAGGGCTCCTGCCCCCGGAGGTCCTCGCGCAGGGGCAGCTCGTCCAGGCCGGTCATCGGCGGAAGCGGACGTCGACCGCCGCGCCGTGCGCGGGGAGGTCCTCGGCATGCGCGAGGGCGACGACGGTGTCGCGCGTCGCCGCCAGTGCGGCCTCGTCGTAGTCGATGACGTGGATGCCGCGCAGGAACGTCTGCACGCTCAGGCCGCCTGAGTGGCAGGCGCACCCGCCGGTGGGCAGCACGTGGTTGGAGCCGGCGGCGTAGTCCCCGAGGGAGACCGGGCTGTAGGGGCCGACGAAGATCGCGCCCGCGTTGCGGATCCGCGCCGCGACCTCGCCGGACTCCTCGGTCTGGATCTCGAGGTGCTCGGCGGCGTAGGCGTCGACGACCCGGATGCCCGCCTCGAGGTCGTCGACGAGGACGATGGCGGACTGCTGGCCCGACAGCGCCGTCGTGATGCGCTGCGTGTGCTTCGTCGCCTCGGCCTGGTTCTCGAGCTCGTCCTCGACCGCGTCGGCCAGCTGCAGGTCGTCGGTCACCAGCACGGAGGCCGCGACGGTGTCGTGCTCGGCCTGGCTGATGAGGTCGGCGGCGAGGATCGCGGGGTTGGCGCTGACGTCGGCGAGGATGGCGATCTCGGTCGGGCCGGCCTCGGAGTCGATGGCGATCCGGCCTCGCAGCAGGCGTTTCGCGGCGACGACGTAGATGTTGCCGGGGCCGGTGACCATGGGGGCCTTGGGGCAGCTCTGGGTGCCGTAGGCGAACATGGCGATCGCCTGCGCGCCGCCGACGGCGTAGACCTCCTCGACGCCGAGCAGCGCGCACGCGGCGAGGACGCCGGCGTCGGGCAGCCCGCCGTTGTCCCGCTGCGGCGGGCTGGCGACCGCGATGGACGGGACGCCCGCGGCCTGCGCGGGGACGACGTTCATCACGACGCTGCTGACCAGGGGCGCGAGGCCGCCGGGGACGTACAGCCCGACCCGCTGGACCGGGACCCAGCGCTCGGTGACGCTGCCGCCGGGGACGACCTGGGTGGTGACGTCGGTGCGCCGCTGGTCGGCGTGGACGAGCCGGGCGCGGGCGATGGAGACGTCGAGGGCGGCGCGGACGTCGGGGTCGAGAGCGGCGAGGGCGTCGGCGAGGGCCCGCGGGGGGACGCGCAGCGCGGGCGGGCGTACCCCGTCGAAGCGCTCGGCGAGCTCCAAGAGCGCCTCGTCGCCGCGGGTGCGGACCGCGTCCACGATCGGACGGACGGCCCCCACGGCCGCCTCGACGTCGAGGGCGGCGCGCGGCAGCACCTCGCCGAGGTCGACCCCGTCCAGGTCCACCCCGCGCAGGTCGATGCGCCGCATCACGACGCTCAGTCTAGGGGCGAGCGGTTCGCGGCCCTGCGGCCTCGCCGGCCGCGGCTGACCCCTCGTGGCGTGGCGGCTTACTCTCGACAGCGTGACCGAGCCCGACCCGTCGCCGCCGCTGGGTCCCCGGGTCGGCGACGTCGAGCGGCTCCCGCTCTTCCCGCTGGGCAGCGTGCTCTTCCCCGGGCTGCTGCTGCCGCTGCACATCTTCGAGGAGCGCTACCGCCAGCTCGTGCGCGAGCTGCTCGCCCGCCCCGAGGGTGCGCCCAAGCGCTTCGGGGTGGTCGCGATCCGCGAAGGCCGCGAGGTAGGGCCGGACGGGATCCGTGCGCTGCACGAGGTCGGGTGCGCGGCCGAGCTGCGAGCGGTGGAGCCGTACGACGACGGCCGGTTCGACATCGTGACCACCGGCTCGCACCGGTTCCGGCTGCAGGCGATCGACACGTCGCTGCCGTACCTGCAGGCCGACGTCCAGTGGCTGCCCGAGCCGCCGGGCGAGGCGCCGGCCGTCCTGGCGAAGGCGGTGGCCGCTCGCTTCGCGTCGTACCGCCGTGCCCTCGCCGGCCTGCGAGAGGTGCCGGAGCCCGAGGACCCCTCGCCGATCCCCGAGGACCCCGCGGTGCTGTCCTACCTCGTGTCCGCGGCGATGGTCATCGACCTCGCCGACCGGCAGGCGCTGCTCGCCTCCCGCGACACCACGCGACGCCTGCGCCTCGCGCTGGACCTGCTCCGTCGCGAGGAGGCGCTGCTGCGCCACATCCCGTCGCTGCCCGGCATCCAGTACGCCCGCCAGCCCTTCTCTCCCAACTGAGCCAGCCACCGGCGCGTGGCCGGACCCGCCCCCCGCCGATCGCCGATTGCGCGCCGCCGCCGCCGATTGCGCGGAATCGGGGCCTGCGGCCTGGGCTCGGCCCCCCGAATGCGCGGAATCGGGGCCTCCGGCCTGGGCTAGGCCCCCGAATGCGCGGAATCGGGCTGACCCGCGTGGGACGTGGGGCTCAATCGGGCGGCGCGACACTCCTGGGTGCCGGATCGCTCGGCTGGAGCTGCGGCCGGGCGGCCTGGTACGGCGGCTCCACCTCTGGGGTCGGCGACGCGTCCGAGGCGTGGCGCGGCGGCGGCGCGAAGGTCGACAGGTACGCCGCCGCGGACGCGGCGTCCTCCTCCGTCGCAACTGTCGGCGCCGCGGCCACCACGGCCGGCCGGTCGCGCGGGAAGACGAGGTCGAGGACCAGCCAGAGCACGAGAGCAGAGACCGACTCCAGCAGCAGGACGCCGGTGGCGTGCACCTGCAGGGCGCCGTGCAGCGCGGTCCCCTCCCCCGCGCTGGCGGCGACCACCAGGTTGCCGGGGCGCATCAGCCCCCCGACACCGAGCATCGTCAGCGACCCGACCAGCCCGCCGACGACGATCCCGCCCACCGCCGCCGGCTCGTGGCCCCTCGTCTGCCACCAGATCCGGAAGCCGGCGGCCAGGCCGACCACGGTCGCGATGATCGCGAACCAGCCGTCGGCGGCGATCGCGTCCTCCGGCTCGGTCGAGAGCACCGCGACCTGGCCGGACCCGTTGATCTCGGCCCGCAGGGTAGGGGCGACCCAGGCCCACAGCAGCCCGGCCAGGATCCCGACGAGGGCGAGCCCGCCGACGATGAGCAGGCCGATGAGCAGTTCCCGGCGGACGACGTACGAGCCGCGCTGGGCCGACGGCGCCGTCGGGACGGGGGGTACGCCGCCAGCGGGGAGCACGTCGCTCGAGGACAGCGTCGTGGGCGCCGGGTCGGACGTACTCATCGCGATCAACCCTACGCTGGGCCTGGCCCCGCCCTCCGTCACCGGCCTCGAGCCGGCCCGCCCTCCGTCACCGGCCTCGAGCCGGCCCGCCCGCCCCCTCCCCCGTAGGAATGAACGCGGCGTTCAGTCGCACCTATTGGAACAACGCCGCGTTCATTCAAGAGGAAGAGCGGGGGTGGGTCACTTGAAGATGACGCGGACCCTCAGGTGGGCGGTGGAGCCGTCGGAGGTCGAGGTCAGTCCGACGGCGGCGACGCCGGCGTCGGCCACGGAGGACGTGCCCGCCAGCGAGGAGGAGCCGTCGGACAGCGCCGAGAGGCCCGCGACGTTGACGTACACCGCCGCCGACGCCGTCCCCAGGTCCGGCAGCGCCTGCTTGACCAGGGCCTCCGAGCCGAGGTCGCCGCTCGTCGCCTCCTTGGCCCACGCCGGCGACGTCCCCCAGGCGAGGCCGTCCGACGTCACGGTCGGCGCCGGCGCCCCGAAGCGGGCCAGCAGACGGCCGAGCCGGGTCGCGAGCGCGCGAGCCTTGGCCGGGTCGGTCACCGAGACGTAGCCGAACACCGGTGTCTTGGCGTCGGTCGGCACGACGACGGCGCCCACGGCGTCGCTGCCGAGCAGCGTGGTGAGGTCGCCGGGCAGGTCGAGGCCGAACTGCCTCTTGTACGTCTGCGTCAGCTGCGAGGCGTCCACCCCGGAGGAGGACATCGACGCGAGGACCTGCTTCCACTCCTGGGCCACCCGCTGGCCGCCGCCGGTCAGCTCGAGCGCGGCGACGGTGCCCCCCGGCAGCTTGGGCAGCAGCGCGACCCGCGCGGCAGCACCACTCGTGACGCCGGTCTCATTCGCGACCAGCTCGAGCGCGTCCGGCTCGACGCGGACCGCGAAGGTCGCACGCCCGTGGACGGCGTCGCCCACCGACGCGCGCGTAGCTGCCGGCAGCAGCGTCGCCGCCCGCGACAGGTCGTACCAGCCGGTCATGATGCGCTCGCCCAGCCCGCTGGTGTCCAGCGAGTAGTCGGAGCTGTCGGCGAGGTCGGCCTTCGCCGCGGAGTCGGCCAGGCGCGTCGCGGTGTCGGTGTCCTGGGAGATCACGACGTAGCCGTCGCGGATCACCCAGCCGTCACCGCTGGCCGAGAAGAGCTTCGGCGCGGCGGCCTTGAACTTGGCGACGTCCTTGACCTGCAGCACGACCTCGGTCGTCGGGCTGTCGCCGCCCGCGACCGGCGGCAGGACCGCCGCGGCGGCGCGGTCGCCGAGCCACGGGTCGACGTCGGTCGCGTAGTCGATCCCGTTGGCCTTGGCGAAGATCGTCTGTAGCAGCGCGTCCCGGTAGTTGTCCGCGCCGACGTGCACGGTGTCCTTGGGCAGCCGGTGCAGCAGCCGCATCGCGTTGAGCTTCTGGCCGGCCGGTGGGTTGAGATCCAGCTCGACGATCCCGACCGCGTTCGCCGGGACGAGGGTGTCCGGCTGGGTGCCGCCGCCCGAGAGGGCGCCGTACGCGGCGTAGCCGCCGGCTGCGAGCACCACGACGGCGAGCGCGGCGCCGCCGACCGCGACGCGGCGGCCCCAGCGCGGGCCGGGCGCCGGCGGCTCGGATGCGAGCACGTCGGGCGCAGTGACGTACGGCGTCTCGTCGCTCATCAGATTCCCCCCACGGGCGGCGCGGGCCGGACGGCCCCCCTTGGCGTTATCGGCCGCGCCGAGAGCGTACGTGAGCCCTCAGCCCACCGAGCTTGGCCCCAGCAGCGCCTTGAGGTCGCCGAACAGCGCTGGGGACGGGGCGACCCGCAGCCCCTGGTCCAGCGCCAGCACGGTTGTCCGCGAGCCGTTGACCAGCTGCAGGTGCACCTCGGTGACGCCGGGGTGGGCGGCCAGCACGTCCTTGAGCTTGTCGACCACGGGCGGGATGCAGCGGGTCGCCGGCAGCGTGATCACGACCGGCCCGCGCTCCCCCACGGACAGGTCGGGCAGCGACATCTCCATGGCGATCAGGCGGGGTACGTCCTCCCGCTTGTCCACCCGCCCCTTGACGACGACCACGACGTCCTCGGCGAGCTGGGTCGCGTAGGCCTGGTACGTCTGAGCGAAGAAACGCACCTCGACCATGCCCGCGAGGTCCTCGACGCTGGCCAGCGCCCAGACCTTGCCCTCCTTGGTCGTCTTGCGCTGGACCGAGGTCACGAGGCCGGCGATGGTGACGACCGCACCGTCGCCGTACTCGTCGTCCGCCAGCTGCACGATCGAGCAGTCGGCGGCCCCGGAGAGGACGTGCTCGACGCCCAGGAGGGGGTGGTCGGAGACGTACAGGCCGAGCATCTCGCGCTCGGCGGCGAGCAGCACCGGCTTGTCCCACTCGCCGTCGGGGATGTGCAGGTCGAACCCGAGCCCGGCCGGCGCGTCGTCGTCGCCCCCGCCGCCGAAGAGGTCGAACTGGCCGATCGCCTCCGCGCGCTTGGTCTCCAGGACATGGTCGATGGCCTCGGCGTGGACCAGCACCAGGCCCCGGCGCGGGTGGCCGAGGGAGTCGAAGGCGCCCGACTTGATGAGGGACTCGACGGTGCGCTTGTTGCAGACGAGCGCGTCGACCTTGGCCAGGAAGTCGCCGAAGTCGCTGAAGCGGCCCTTCTCGCGGCGGGTGGCGAGGATCGAGGCGACGACGTTGCCGCCGACGTTGCGGATCGCGGACAGGCCGAAGCGGATGTCCGCCCCGCGCGGGGTGAAGTTGGCGTCGGAGTCGTTGACGTCCGGAGGCAGCACCTTGATGCCCATCCGGCGGCACTCGCCGAGGTAGAGCGCGGACTTGTCCTTGTCGTCCTTGACGCTGGTGAGCAGGGCCGCCATGTACTCGGCCGGGTAGTTCGCCTTGAGGTAGCCGGTCCAGTACGACACCAGGCCGTAACCGGCGCTGTGCGCCTTGTTGAAGGCGTAGTCGGCGAACGGGACGAGGATGTCCCAGAGGGTCTTGATGGCCCCCGCGCTGTAGCCGCGCTCGGCCATCCCTTGGCTGAACGGGACGAACTCCTTGTCGAGGATCGCCTTCTTCTTCTTGCCCATCGCGCGGCGCAGGAGGTCCGCCTGGCCGAGGCTGTAGCCGGCGACCTTCTGCGCGATGGCCATGACCTGTTCCTGGTAGACGATCAGGCCGTAGGTGTCGTCGAGGATCTCCGCCAGCGGCTCGGCGAGCTCAGGGTGGATCGGCTCCACCGGCTTGCGCCTGTTCTTGCGGTCGGCGTAGTCGTTGTGCGCGTTGGCGCCCATCGGGCCGGGGCGGTACAGCGCGATGACCGCGGAGATGTCCTCGAAGTTGTCGGGCTGCATCGAGCGCAGCAGGGCGCGCATCGGCCCGCCGTCGAGCTGGAAGACGCCGAGGGTGTCCCCGCGCGAGAGCAGCTCGTAGGTCGTCGGGTCGTCCAGGGTCAGCTCCTCGAGCACGACGCGCTCGCCGCGGTTGGCCTCGATGTGCGCGAGGCAGTCGTCGAGGACGGTGAGGTTGCGCAGTCCGAGGAAGTCCATCTTCAGCAGGCCGAGCGCCTCGCACGCGCCCATGTCCAGCTGGGTGATGACGGCGCCGTCCTGCTCGCGGCGCTGGATCGGGATGACGTCGAGCAGCGGCTTGCTGCACAGGATCACCCCGGCGGCGTGCACGCCCCACTGCCGGCGCAGGCCCTCGATGCCGCGCGCGGTGTCCACGACGCGCTTGACGTCGCCGTCGGCGTCGTACAGGGCCCGGAACTCCGCCGCCTCGGCGTAGCGCTCGTGGGTCTTGTCGAAGATGCCTGACAGCGGGATGTCCTTGCCCATCACGGCCGGCGGCATCGCCTTGGTGATCCGCTCGCCCAGGACGAAGGGGTAGCCCAGCACCCGGCTGGCGTCCTTGACCGCGGCCTTCGCCTTGATCGTGCCGTAGGTGATGATCTGGCTGACCCGCTCCTCGCCGTACGTCTCCGTCGCGTAGCGGATCATGTCGCCGCGCCGGCGCTCGTCGAAGTCCAGGTCGATGTCGGGCATCGAGATGCGCTCGGGGTTGAGGAAGCGCTCGAACAGCAGGCCGTGCTTGAGCGGGTCGAGCTCGGTGATGCCCAGCGCCCACGCGATCAGCGCGCCGGCCGCGCTGCCACGCCCGGGGCCGACCCGGATGCCGTTCTCCTTGGCGTAGCGGACCAGGTCCGCGACGACGAGGAAGTAGCCCGGGAAGCCCATCTGGGTGATGACGGAGACCTCGTACGTCGCCTGCGCGCGGTGCCCCTGCGGCACGAGGTCCGCGCCGCCGAAGCGGCGGGCGAGCCCGGCCTCGACCTCCTTGACCAGCCAGGACTCCTCGGTCTCCCCCGCCGGGACCGGGAAGCGCGGCATGAGGTCGGCGCCCTCGCTGAACTCCATGGCGCAGCGCTCGGCGACCAGCAGGGTGTTGTCGCACGCCTCCGGCAGCTCGCTCCAGACCGCGCGCATCTCGGCCGCGGACTTGAGGTAGAAGTCGTTCGCGTCGAAGCGGAAGCGCTTCGGGTCGGCGAGGGTCTTGCCGGTCTGCACGCACAGCAGCACCTCGTGCGCCTCGGCGTCGGCGGCGTGGGTGTAGTGCAGGTCGTTGGTGGCCAGCAGCGGCAGCTGCAGCTCCTTGGCGATCTTCAGCAGCTGCTCGCGGGTGGAGCGCTCGATCTCCAACCCGTGGTCCATGACCTCGCAGAAGAAGTTGCCCGCCCCGAGGATGTCCTTGTAGTCCGAGGCGGCCTGCAGCGCCCGGTCGTAGTGGCCGACCTGCAGCCAGCGGTTCACCTCGCCGCTGGGGCAGCCGGTGGTGGCGATGATCCCCGTGGCGTAGCGCTCGAGCAGCTCCTTGTCGAAGCGCGGGTACTTGCGGTACTGACCCTCCAACGAGGCCAGGCTCGAGAGCCGGAACAGGTTGTGCATGCCCTCGGTGGTCTCCGCGAGCAGGGTCATGTGCGTGTAGTTGACCTTGTCGCGCCCCAGTCCCTCGTCGCCGACGTCCTGGCCGACGGCCGCCCCGAAGCTGAACGGCTGGCGGTCGAAGCGCGAGCCGATGGGGACGTAGTAGCCCTCCATGCCGATGATCGGCTTGATCCCGTGGGCGCGCGCCTGGGTGTAGAAGTCGTAGGCCCCGAACACGTTGCCGTGGTCGGTCATCGCCAGGGCGGGCATCCCCTGCCGCTCGGCCTCGGCGAACAGCTCCTTCAGCCGGGCGGCGCCGTCGAGCATGGAGTACTCGGTGTGCACGTGCAGGTGCACGAACTCCTGGCTCGAACCCACCGGGCGTTCCCCTCTGACCCTGTCCCGTCGCTGCCTGCCGAGGATCGCGTACGCCGCCCGCGGGGGGCGCCGCTCACCCGTTCCGCCGTGCCGCTGGGGCACGTACCGCCGCCGCTGCCGAGGGGAAGATCGAGCCGCCGCGCCGGACCGGCCCAGGCTAACCCGCCCCGCCGACGGCCACCTCGCCGCCACGCCCCACGGGCTCCCCCGACCCGGCCCGCACTCCCCCTCGTCTCGCCAGTGTGACGTTGTTGCCCCTCGGCAGGCCCCCCAGGGGACAACAACGTCACGCTCGCGGGGTCCCGCCCGAGGCGCCCCGGGTGGGGGTGTGGACGGGCGCCGCACAACCTCCCTCTCGGCGGGCACCCTGGCAGAGTGCACGGGGGCACGCACGGGGGTGCGGACCGACTGGTGTTCAGCTACGCCGAGGGCCGTCGACGAGGACTGTCGCCCGGGGTGCTGCGCGGGCCGACGTACGGCAAGCCGTTCCGCGGCATCCGCACCCAGGGCGAGACTGATCTCGACCTCACCATCAGCGCCGCGGCGTACTTGCTGCCCGATGGTGCGGGGTTGACCGGCTGGTCGGCGCTGCGGGTCCGCGGCCTCCCCGGGGACTGGGTGGACGGGCGGGGCCGGGGGATGCAACCGCTGCCCGTACGGGTCGAGGCGCCCCCCGGGACCCAGCCCCGGCTGCGGCCCGGGCTCGACGTGGTCCGCCGCGACGCGGCGATCGAGCTCACCGAGGTCGCCGGCCTCCCGGTGGCGTCCGCGCCGGTCGCCTGGCTCACCGAGATCGCGCGTACCCGTGACCGGGTCGTCGCGCAGGTCCTGACCGATGCGGTCCTGCGCTTCGGCCTCGCGTCGGCCGAGGACCTCGCCCAGCTTCTCGCGGCGAGTGCGGGGCGGCGCGGGGTACGTCTCGCGCGACGCGCGCTGGAGCTCGCCGACCCCTGGGCGGAGTCGCCGCGGGAGTCCGAGTTTCGCGTGTACTGGGTGGACACGGGACTGGGCCGGCCGCTCGCGAACCAGGTCGTCCTCGACAGGGAGGGGAACTTCCTGGGCCGTACCGATCTCCTGGACGAGGCCGCCGGCGTAGCCGGGGAGTTCAACGGCGCCTGGCACCGCGAGGGCCTGCAGCCCTGGTCCGACGAGGTCCGCCTGCGCGGCCTGCGCGGCATCGGCCTCGAGGTGGCGGTGGTCGGCGGACCCGATCTGCACCGCGGCGGCCTGGGCGCGAAGGCGGCGATCCGGCAGACGTACGCCCTCGCGGCCCGCCGGCCTCCGTTCGCACCCCGCTGGCAGCTCGGCGCGCGCCCGCCCCTGCCCTGGCAGCGCCATGGCCCGCCCCGCCGACCGTGACGTTGTTGCCCCCCGGACCCCGCCGCAGGGGACAACAACGTCACGCTCGCGGGCCTAACGATCGGCGATCAGGCGGCGGTGAGCGTCACGTCGGTCCCGGTGATCTCGTCCCCGACGCGCAGGCCGTCGCGGTAACGCACCCGGACCCCGTGGATCTTCACGACGCCCGGCGCGTAGGTCCGCACGACCACCACGAGGAACTCGTGTCCGTACGCCGAGCCGCCTCGGAACCGTTGGTAGGTGCCGCGAGGAGCCCGCACCGTACGACACCACGTGGCGAGCGAGCCCTTGACGGCGCCGAGCGGCTCCTGGCTGCGCGCCGTGCACAGCACGACGTCGACGATGGCGATCGCCGAGTTCTCGACGATGTTCGGTTCCACCGAGTGCAGGTGCACGGGATGCGTCGGGCCGACGATGTCCCCGGCCAGGTACGTGGTCCCCACCGGAACCGGATCGAACGTCGTGGCCCCCTCGACCGGGCCGAACGCCTTCGGTGTCCTCGCCCAGTAGGTGATGCCCAGCCCGGCCAGGACCACCACGATGGCCGTGACGACAGCGGTCGCAGCCACCCACCGCCAGGGCGGCCGTCCGCGAGGCGGCGCCTCGGCGGAGGTGTCGGCGGTGACGACGGTGGGCGTCATGGCTCCCCCGCTACCCGGCCGTGCCGTGCCCGTCGGGCCGGTCGTCGGGCAGGTTTGCTCGCGTCCGCGGCATGCCGCCGCTCCGCGTGGTCACCACCCTGTCCGGCCCCATGGCGCCCCAGTCGTCGGTCCCCTCGGCCGGATCGTAGGGCCCACGCCCCGCCCCCGCGCCCCGTTTTGCCTCACCCACCGCGCGAGTGTGACGTTCTTGTCCGCGAACCCGTGGTCTGGGGGACACCAACGTCACGCTCGGCGGGTGAGGGGGCAGGATCGGGCCGTGGCGGAGCACGCGGGTGGGTCGGGGGACGCGGGCCTCTCGGCGGACGCGGGCCTCTCGGGGGACGCGGGCGCCGCTTCGCACCTACCCGCGATGGCGCACGCGGCGTGGCCGCTGCTGGACCTGCGGATCACCAGCGGGGAGCTGGAGCTGCGCCCGGTGGACGAGGCGACCGCCTTCGCACTGGCCGAGATCCTGCCCGACGACGTCGAGCTCGACCCGGACGCGGCGACGTACGCGCTGCCGGACGCGCGCGACGCGCGACGTGCCGTCGCGCTGCAGAGCCACTGGCGCGCCCACGGGGACTGGCGGCCGGAGGCGTGGCGGATCGACTTCGCGGTACGCCGCCGCGGCGAGCTCGTCGGCCTCCAGGAGCTCGAGGGCAGCGAGTTCGTGCGGCTGCGTACGGTCGACTCGGCCTCCTGGCTGGTCCCCTCGGCTCGCGGGCAGGGGGTCGGCGTGGGGATGCGCCGGGCCGTCCTCGCCCTGGCGTTCGGGCCGCTGGGGGCGCGCGCGGCGGTGAGCTCCGCCTGGCCGGACAACGACGGCTCGCTCGGCGTCTCGCGCGCCCTCGGCTACCGCCCGAACGGCGAGTACCTGCATGCGCGCGGCGACGGCGTTGACACGATGGTCCACCTCCGGCTCACCCGCGAGGCCTGGCTGGCGGGTGCCGGGGCGAGCGCGGCCGCGCGCGGCGTACGGATCGACGGCTTCGACGCCTGCCGCCCGCTCTTCGGCCTGTGACACGCCGCCCCCCACCCGCCCGATTGCGCGGAATCGGGCACCCCGACCCCGCATCACCCGCCCGATTGCGCGGAATCGCGCACCGGGGCCGGGTCGAGCCCGACGCCGCCCGGTCAGGTCGGCAGCAGGTCCCCGGTCGGCACGACCTGCGAGGGCACGGTCACCGCACCCTTCCAGCGCAGGACGACC
>DATJPE010000067.1 GCA_035506535.1 Actinomycetes bacterium
CATGGACCGACCAACGCCGAACAGTTACGTGGCTCACGCGATCTCGGGCTCCGCCGTACCAGGGGCCGTCGCCGCGGCGAGCTCGCGGTCCAGGTCGTCGGTGTCGGCTCCATGGGACCCGTGCGCCTTGCCACCGTGACCGTGCAGGGGGACGTGGGGCATGAAGAGCGCCATCACCATCCCGACGAGCAGGAACGGGACGGCGTACAGGAACACCGAGCCCAGCGAGTCGGCGAAGGCGGCGATGTACTTCGTCCGGACCTCCGCCGGTAGCGCACGGATCACCTTGATGCCCGTCGAGCGGCCGACCGTCGCCGCCGCGGCGCCGAAGGCCTTCGTGAGCTCCTCGGCGAGGCGGTGGTTGAGGATCGACCCGAAGACCGCCACCCCGATGGCACCGCCGACGGAGCGGAAGAACGTCACGGTGCTGGTGACGACACCGATCTCCTCGCGGCGCGAGACGTTCTGGGCGGCGAGGACGACCACCTGCATGACCATGCCGATGCCCAGCCCGAGGACGACCATGAAGGCCAGGGTGAACAGCTCGTGCGTCGTCGAGGACATCGTGGACAGCAGGAACATCCCGGCGGCGGCCACGGTGGTGCCCGCCAGGGGGAAGAAGCGGTAGTGCCCGGTCCGGCTGATGTACTGCCCGGAAGTCAGGGATGCGGTGAGGATGCCCGCCATGAGCGGGAGCAGGAACAGCCCGGAGCTGGTCGCCGAGGCGCCGTGCACGAGCTGCAGGTACAGCGGCAGGTAGCTGATCACCCCGAACATCGCGAAGCCGAGCAGGAAGCTGATGCCGGTCGAGAGGACGAAGGTACGTCCTCGGAAGAGCCCGAGCGGGATCACCGGCTGGGCCGCCCGCCGCTCGGTCAGCACGAAGATGCCCAGGGACACGAGGAAGCCCGCGACAAGCCCCAAGATGACGCCGGAGCTCCACGCGTACTGCGATCCGCCCCACGTCGTGACGAGGACCAGGCAGGCGATCGCCAGGGTGAGGAACGCCGCCCCCGCCCAGTCGATGACCGGACGCAGGATGGCGCGGGTGTTCGGCAGGACGGCCGTGGTGACGACGAGCGCGACGGCGCCGATGGGGATGTTGACGTAGAACACCCAGTGCCAGGACAGATGGTCGGTGAAGAAGCCACCGATGAGCGGTCCGGCGACGCTCGCGGCGCCGAAGGTGGCGCCGAACAGGCCCTGGTAGCGGCCGCGGTCGCGCGGCGGGATGACGTCAGCGACGATCGCCATGGCCAGCACCATGAGGCCACCGGCGCCGAGGCCCTGCACACCGCGGAAGACGATGAGCTCGGTCATGGTCTGGGACAGACCGGACAGCGCGGAGCCGATGAGGAAGATGACGATGGCGATCTGGAAGAGGTGCTTGCGGCCGTACAGGTCGCCGAGCTTGCCGTACAGCGGCGTCGAGACCGTCGCCGTGAGCAGGTAGGCCGTCGTCACCCACGCGATGTGGTGCAGGCCCCCGAGGTCACTCACGATCGCCGGAAGCGCGGTCGCGACGATGGTCTGGTCGAGGGCGGCAAGCAGCATGCCGAGCAGCAAGCCGCTCATGACGATGAGGATCTGGCGATGGGTGTAGACCCGCGGCGTCGCGGGCATCTGGGTGGTCGGCTGGGTCACTGGTGTGCTCCGGTACGTCGTCTCGGGCGAGGGGTCGGGGGGACGGGCAGGCCCGCGGCGAGCAGGCGGAAGGCCTCGTCGATGTGGGCGGCGAGCGGTCGGGTGCAGTCGGTGGCGCGCCAGCGGGCCATGGCCGTGCGCATGGCGGCCAGCGCGACAGCAGCGACGAGGTCGGCGTAGCTGCTGTCCTCGCGGCTGAGCCCGGAACGGGCGGCGACGGCCTCGGCCAGCGCGCGCTCGCCTTCGGCGAACCCGGCGAGGTGGCGGGGCAGCAGCTGGGGGTAGTCGTTGACCAGCGTCATCCGCAGCTGCCAGTCCTCGACGCCGGCCGCCATCTCGTCGGCCTCGGCGACGAGGACGGCGTGCAGCGCCATGAGCGGTGACTCGTCGGCGGGACGCTCGAGCAGCGCGGCGGCGACGCGGGCCTGCTTGTCGGGGTCCCTGCCGAGGAGGGCCTCCTCCTTGGAGGAGAAGTAGTTGAAGAAGGTCCGTGGGGCCACGTCGGCCGCGGCAGCGATGTCGTCGACCGTCACGTGGTCCAGGCCGCGCTCGGCGACCAGGCGGAGGGCGGCCCGCTGCAGCGCCCGGCGGGTGGCGAGCTTCTTGCGCTCTCGCAGCCCGGCGGGGTGCTCGGCGGTACCCACGGTGGTGGTCATGGACCCGAGTGTGGCAGAAACTTGCGTGCTCTGCAACTTTGCTCGGCACGCAATGATCTCCCACCCGGCGGAGGGCGCCCGGCTCCGACGGGCGGGACGGCAGGATGGGCGGCCATGGGGGCGGCCGGGCTGGGGCGGGGCGACGTACGGCTGATCGTCGCCGCCGCCGTCGCGGCGGTGCTCTCCGGTATCACGCACGCCGTCTCCTCGGGCGACGTGGCGCCGTTCGCGGTCAGCGCCGTGGCCCTCGCACTCTTGGCCGCCCTGGTCGGGCGCGCCGTCGACGCCCTCGGCGACTCCCTCGGGCCCGGGGCGACGGGCGTGCTGCAGTCCGGGCTGGGCAACCTGCCCGAGCTGTTCGTCTGCCTCTTCTCGCTGCACGCCGGCCTGTACGCCGTCGTCCAGGGCACGATCGTCGGCTCGATCCTGTCCAACGTCCTGCTCGTGCTCGGCCTGTGCTTCATCGTCGGCGGGGTCCGCCATGGCACGCAGACCTTCGCCGCGGACCGCGCACGGACCACCGCGCTGCTCCTCGTCCTGTCCGTCATGGCCCTGCTGGTGCCCTCGCTCACCGCCGCGCTGCACACGCCGGCCTCCGGCCACGAGAAGGCGCTGTCCGTCGTCGTGGCCCTGTCGCTGCTCGTTCTCTTCGCGCTGTCCCTGCCGGGCACGCTCGCTCGGGAGAACGCCGCCGCCGAAACCGCGGAGGGCGAACGGCCGGCCCGCTGGCCGCTCGCAGTCGCCGTCGGCGTGCTGGCGCTGACGGGGCTGGCGGCCGCGCTCGTCTCGGACTGGTTCGTCGACGGCCTCACGCCGGCCATCAACGCGCTCGGCATCTCGCAGACCTTCGCCGGCCTGGTCATCGTCGCGATCGCCGGCAACGCGGTGGAGAACGTCGTCGGCATCCAGCTCGCCGCCCGCAACCACACCGACTACGCCCTGTCGATCGTCCTGCAGTCACCGCTGCAGATCGCCCTCGTGCTGGCCCCCGTGCTGGTTCTCGTCGCGCCTCTCGTGGGCGCGTCGTTCACGCTGGTCCTCTCCCCCTTGCTCATCGCCGTGCTCGCGATGGCCGTGCTGGTCACCATGCTCGTGGTGCTCGACGGGGAGTCGACCTGGCTCGAGGGCAGCATGCTCGTCGCGCTCTACTGCCTGATCGCCACCGCCTTCTGGTGGGGGTGAGCAGGGGGCGACCGATGGCGGTCGACCGGTTAGGGCGTACCCAAGACTTGGATAACGCCCAAGAGGCCCAACACTCCGGCCGCAACGATGAGCAACGCGTGCTTCCAGCTGCCCAACTCAACGGTGGGCTGAAGTGTCAGCAAAGCGGCGCCGGCGAACACGAGGATCACCGGGTTCCAGCGGTTGTCCAACCAAGCGACGATGCCGAGCAACATCGCAACAGCGCAGAAGGCGACTGGCATTGCGGCGACCACTCGATGCCATGCCCTGCGGATCTTGCTGCCCTTGGTCAAAGATCGTTCATCCCGGCTGGGGAACTCATGGGCACCTCGTCATGGGCTCCGCGTTAGCGATGGGTCCACAGAGGCATAGCCGAATTCAAGAGTATCGCCAGAAGAGGAAGAACCGGCCATAGCCAGGCTGGCACTTTCGGCTGCGACCGTGCCTTGCGCTCTGCGGAATGGTCCGAGTCTTCCAACAGACAGACTTGAGGCGGCCGCAGATGCGGTACCCGAGGGACCTTCCGGACCGGCGCCGGCCGGCCGCTTGCATGAGGTCAGTGCTGCGTCAGTGGCTCCCGCCCGCCATCTCACCGTGACTGGTGCCCCTTGCGGCTGTGGGAACCACCGGCCTCAGGCCTTCTGACCTGCGAGGATGCGCGGCAGGCGCGGTCGTGGCAGGAGGTGAGCCATGGGTGAGGACATCACACCTCAGGTGTTCACGCGGGAGGACCGCCAGCGCTACCGGACCAAGGTGCACCGCTGCCTCGACGCCTTCGCCCTGATGCTCGCCGAGTCCCGCTTCGACTTCGAGGAGCCGATGACGGGGATGGAGGTCGAGCTCAACCTGGTCGACGCCGAGGGCGAGCCGGCGCTGCGCAACTCGGAGGTGATCGCGCAGATCGCCGACCCGGCGTTCACGACCGAGCTCGGCCGCTTCAATTTGGAGATCAACGTGCCGCCCCGGAGCCTGGCCGGCGACGGCGCGGCGACGTACGAGCGCGACGTACGCGCGCAGCTCAACCAGGCCGAGTCGCGGGCCCGTGAGATCGGCGCGCACATGGTGATCATCGGGATCCTGCCGACCCTCGGCCCCGAGCACCTCACCCACGACGCCATCAGCGCCAACCCGCGGTACGCCCTGCTGGACGAGCAGATGCTGCTCGCCCGGGGCGAGGACCTCCACCTGGACATCCGCGGCGTCGAGGACCTCGACACCTACGCCGACTCGATCGCGCCCGAGGCGGCGTGCACCAGCTTCCAGCTGCACCTGCAGGTGAGCCCCGAGGACTTCGCGGACCACTGGAACGCCGCCCAGTGCCTGGCCGCCGTGCAGGTCGCGGTCGGCGCGAACTCGCCGTACCTGCTGGGGCGGGAGCTGTGGCGCGAGACGCGCATCGCGCTGTTCACCCAGGCGACGGACACGCGCCCGGAAGAGCTGAAGGCCCAGGGGGTACGTCCCCGGGTGTGGTTCGGCGAACGCTGGACGACGAGCGTCTTCGACCTGTTCGAGGAGAACCTTCGCTACTTCCCCGCGATCCTGCCGGTGCTGGACCCCGAGGACCCGATGGCCGTCCTCGAGGCGGGCGGCACACCCTCCCTGCACGAGCTGCGCCTGCACAACGGGACCGTGTGGCGCTGGAACCGTCCCGTCTACGACGTCGTGGGCGGCCGCCCGCACCTGCGGGTGGAGAACCGCGTGCTCCCGGCCGGCCCGACGGTCGTCGACATGCTGGCGAACGCGGCGTTCTACTTCGGCGCCGTCACGGCGCTCGCGAGGCAGGACCGCCCGCTGTGGTCGCAGATGTCCTTCGCCACCGCCGAGTCGAACTTCGCCACGGCGGCCCGCGGCGGCATCGACGTGGAGCTGTACTGGCCCGGGTACGGCGACCTCCCGGTGAGCGAACTCGTCCTGCGCCGCCTGCTCCCGCTGGCGCACGAGGGGCTGCGCGAGTGGGGGGTCGACGACGACGTACGGCAGCGCCTGCTCGGGATCATCGAGCAGCGCTGCGCGAGCGGGCGCAACGGGGCTGCCTGGCAGGTCGCCGCGGTACGCCGGTTCGAGGCGGCCGGCGCCTCCCGGCTCGACGCGCTCCGGGACATGACGCAGGCCTACGTCGACCGCATGCACACCAACGAGCCGGTGCACGCCTGGCCGCTCCCCTAGACCCGCTGCCCTCGACCCGCTGCCCTCGACCCGCTGCCCTTCACCTGCTGGCTGAACCCACCGGCCGGGGGCCGACGATCTTGAGAGATGCCGAGCCGCCACCGGCGTGTCGGCAGGCATCTCTCAAGATCGCGCGGGGTCCAGGCCGTCGAGGGCGGCGAGCGCGGCGCGGGCGAGGACCCGTACGCCGTACCCGATGCAGCGCTCGTCCACGTCGAAGGTGCTGGCGTGCAGGTCCAGCCGCGGGCCGTCGGAGGCGGGGTCGTGGACGCCGAGGCGGGCGTAGGAGCCGGGCACCTCCTCGAGGTACCACGCGAAGGAGTCCCCGCCCATCGAGTGCTCCGCGGCCACCACGGCGTCCTCCCCCAGCACCTCGCGTCCCGCCTGGGCCAGCAGCCCCGTGGCGGCCTCGTCATTGACCACCGGGGGGACACCGCGGAAGTAGCCGATGTGCCGGGTCGCCCCCGTCCCGGCGAGCACCTCGTCGACTGCCGCCTCCAGCAGCTGCGGGGCGCGCGCCCACGCCGCCGGGGAGGGCGTGCGCAGCGTTCCGCGCAGGACCGCCTCGGCCGGGATGACGTTCGGTGCCGTGCCCGCGTTCAGCGACCCGAACACCAGGGCCGCCTGGCCGTCCGGCTGCGCGAGCCTCGAGACGACCGACGGCAGGTCCGCGGCGAGCCGACCGGCGACCGCGACGAGGTCGACGGTCAGGTGCGGACGTGCGGTGTGCCCGCCGGGCCCGTGCAGCCGCAGCTCGACCAGGTCGGAGGCCGAGGTGATGGGTCCGACCCGCACGGCCAGCCGCCCGACGTCCAGCTTCGGGTCGCAGTGCAGCCCGAACACCGCGCTCGCGCCCTCGATCCACCCGTCCTCGATCACCTCGACCGCTCCCCCGGGCACGGTCTCCTCCCTCGGCTCGAAGACCAGCCGGACCCGGCGGGCCCCACCGAGGAGGGGGTGCAGGACCAGCCCGGCGCCGAGGACGACGGTGGTGTGGACGTCGTGCCCGCAGGCGTGGGCGACCCCGTGGTTGCGCGAGCGGTACGGCACGTCCTTGGCGTCGGGCATGGACAGCGCGTCGATGTCGGCGCGGAGCACGACGTACGGCGTCCCGGCCTCGATCCGGCCGCCCAGGTCGCACACCAGCCCAGTGCCCGACCGCAGCACCACCGGGGCGAGCCCCTCCTGGCGCAGCCGCTCCGCGATGGCCGCGGTCGTCTGCACCTCGGCGCCGGAGGGCTCCGGATGGGCGTGCAGGCGCCGCCGCACGTCGACGAGCTCGGCGGCCAGGGCGCCCGCGCGCTCGTCGATCGTGCTCACGCCGGGCAGCCTACGGGCGCCGGTCGGCGGGGCCGGTGGACGCGGCTGTGCCGCGCGGTCGCGGCCGGCACCGCCCGCTCCGGCCAGGGGACAAACCCGTGCAGATGGGGATGAACCGGACAGAATCTCACCCCTCGTACCCGTGTCGTCGCGCACGGTCGATGGTGTTTGTCCTCCTCGCCGTCATCGCGCAGACTGTGCGCCTAACGGGGACGCCGGCCGGGTGCCTCCGCAGGACTGGGGGGTCCCATGGGTCGGGTACGTCGGCGCGCACGCGGGGGTTCGCGCGCCCTGGGGACCACGTCTGCGGTCGTGGCCGCCCTGGCCCTGGCGCTGCTCGGGACGACGCTGTTCATGTCGAGCGCGCGGGCCGCGACGACGTACACCCTGCTCGTCAGCACCGGCTGCGCGCGTCCGAACCCGGTCGCGCTGAACGGCGCGGTCGTGTCCGGGAGCGTGTACGCCTACACGGACCCGAGCACCGGCATCAAGTCGGTGTCCTACTGGCTGGACGACCCGACCCAGTCCGGCGCCGCGACGCACACCGAGGGCACGACGCCGTACGACTTCGCCGGCGGCTCCCCTACCTGCGCCAACCCATGGGACACGACCAAGGTCGCCGACGGCACGCACACGATCACCCAGGTCGTGACGCCGACCTCGGGCTCGGCGCAGACCTACACGGCGACGTTCACGGTGAACAACACGACTCCCCCGTCCTCGAGCACCGCCAGCTCCTCCTCGGCGAGCACGGTCTCCAGCTCGGCCAGCACGGCCAGCTCGTCGGCCAGCACGGCATCGTCGTCGGCGAGCACGGCGAGCTCCAGCGCCAGCACCGCGTCCTCCTCCGCGAGCAGCGCCTCGACGTCGACGAGCACGTCGACGTCGAGCTCGTCGGCCTCCACCTCCTCCAGCGGGACCACCCCGCCGGGCGGATCGCCGGGCTGGGGACAGCTGCAGCCGCTGAACCTCGACTGGACCCGCGGGCCGGCGAGCACCGCGATCGGCGCGCTGCTCGGCAACCAGCTGACCAACCTGCGCTACGAGATGAACCGCATCGGCCTCGACGTTCCTGACAAGACGACGACACTGCACACCAAGCCGGACGCGACGGTACGGCTGCGCAACACCGGGACCACCCCGATCACCATCAACTCGATCAGCACGACCGGCCCGTTCACGCTGGAGACGACGCTGACCGGGCCGCAGGTGATCCCGGCAGGCGGCACCTTCGACGTCAGCGTGCTGTTCACCTACTGCCGTACCGGCTGCTCCTCGAGCACCCCCAAGGGCGTCCAGAGCGGCACGTTGACCGTCAACAGCACCGACCCGGGCTTCCCGACCGAGACCGTCTCGCTCTTCGGCGACTGGCAGTACGACGCCTTCGGCGGCAACGAGCTCACCGTCCAGCAGTTCGTGAACACGACGTTCGGCATCAAGACGGTGCTCACCGGGCCGGGCGCGAAGTACATCAACTACGGCAACGGCCTGTACGCCGCCGTCGGCGACGAGGTCCTCTCGCCGTACTGGACGGCCGCCACGTCCGGCCCGGTGTACGTCCGCCAGATCATCGCCACCCACGGGCCGAACGGCCACGAGCCGTTCGCCTGGTTCACGCAGGGCAACCTGGCCGGCAAGCACGTCTTCCTCATGCAGGCCGCCACGGACGCCCAGACCGTGCTGCCGGGCGGCAGCTCCGGGCCGAGCGCCGAGGCCTCCTTCAGCCCCGGATCGGCGGTCTTCGGGTTCAGCATCAACGGCACCGAGAACACCGACCCGACGCTCACCGACGCGGCCGGCCTCGCCAACGACGCCCGGCACGGGTGCGATGTCGTCAACACCCAGTGCGGTCACCACACGCGCATGTACCCGGTCAAGAACTCAGCCGGCAAGGTGATCCCGAACCTCTACCTGCTGCTGGTCGACTCCGAGGGCACGAACCTGGACTTCCAGGACGAGATCTACCTGATCAGCAACATCACTCCGGCTTCCTGACCTCCTGCGCCGGCTCGTCGGCGGTGTCCAGCTCCTCGAGCCAGCCCCGGTGCTCGAGGAGCGCCCAACGCCGGGTCACCGTGCCGTGCCGCATACCGGCGCGCGCCTCCGGGTCCTTGGCGGCCATCACCCAGTGGCCCACGACGGCGACCAGCACGGCCAGCGCGAGCCAGTCGTGGACGAAGGTCGCCCCGGTGCGCCAGGCGAGTGGCCACAACGCGGGGCGCCACATCATCACGCCGCTCGCGAGCATGACGAGGACGGCGCCGAGCACGAAGGCCGCGTAGAGCTTCTGCCCGGCGTTGAACTTGCCGACCCGGATCCGCCCCGAGCGCCGGTCTCGCGCGCGCAGCCACGACCAGTCGGAGGGGCGGAACCGGTTGAACCGCCGTACGTCCTCCCGGAAGGCCGGGGAGAACAGCAGGCCGAGCACGATGGGCACCGGCAGCAGCAGGCCGCACACGATGTGGATGCGCGAGACGATGAAACGCCGGCCGACGAGCTGGCTCAGGGTGGGCGCCGAGAGCATGGCGGCGGTGACCAGGCAGCCGACCATGAGCAGCGCGAGGCTGCGGTGCACCCAGCGCTCGCCGCGCGTGAAACGGGCGACACGCTCCCCGTCGGCGTCCACGCGCACCTTGTCGACGTCGCTCACGGGCGGGCGCCTCAGTCGCTGTAGTACGCGTCGATGGGGTAGCCGTTGTCCTCCCAGAAGCCCGGGATGACCGACGAGGTCAGCTCGATGCCGGAGAGCCACTTGATCGACTTGTAGCCGTACATCGGGGCGACGTACAGCCGGACCGGCCCGCCGTGCTCGTGCGTCACGGGCGCACCGAGCATCTGCAGCGCCACGATCACGTCGTCACGGTGGGCCTGCTCGAGGGTCAGCGACTCGGTGTCGGCGTGGTCGAAGGAGGTGAAGCGCAGGGCCACGGCCTCGGCGGTCGGGGACGCCAGGGCCAGGACGTCACGCAGCAGCACGCCGCTCCAGTGCACGTCGGGGACGCGCCATCCGGTGACGCACTGGAAGTCGTGCACGAGGTGGGTCTGCGGCATGGCGGCGAGCTGGTCATAGGTCAGGTGGACGGGACGTTCGACCAGGCCGGTGACCGACAGGGTGTACTCGGCCGGGGTGACCTTCTTCACCGGCCCCGCGATCGAGTAGTAGCGGAAACCGCCGCCGGTGGGCAACAGCTGGGCCAGGCCGGTCGGGTCCTTGGCCTCGACCCCGCTGAGCGCGTTGGTGACCCGGCTCCCCACGGCGACGCCGACGGCGCCGAGCCCGAGCATGGCGAGCACGATGCGCCGGCCGACCGGGGTACCGCGCTGGTCCTCGGGCCGCCGGCTGGGAGCAGTCTCTGGGGACGACATGCCTCCATGGCAGCACGCCTCGCGGCGCCAGGCCAGCGCAGGGTCGGCGAGTCCTACGCTGACCCGATGCCCCGGGTGCTCGGCGTCGACGCGTGCCCCGCGGGTTGGGTGGGGGTTGCGCTGGGGTCGCACGGCGTGCGCGCCTACGTCGAGGAGTCAGTAGCGGACCTCGTCGCGGTCGCCGCCGCCGACGGCGTCCTGGACGCGGTCGGCATCGACATCCCGATCGGCCTCCCCGACGAGGGGCCCCGAGCGGCCGACGAGCTGGCCATGGCGGCGATCGGCCCGCTGCGCTCGGCGGTCTTCACGACCCCGATCCGGGCGGCGGTGCTCGCCGAGGACCATGCCACGGCCAGCGCGGTGAGCCGGCGCGTCGCGGGCTTCGGCATCTCCGTGCAGGCGTACGGCCTCCGGCACCGCATCCTCGAGGTGGAGGCCTGGGTCCACGCGACCGGGCTCGACGTGCGCGAGGTCCACCCGGAGGTCAGCTTCGCGGAGATGGCCGGCGCCCCGCTCTCGGTCCGCAAGAGCACCTGGGCCGGCGTGGAGCGGCGACGGGAGCTGCTGGAGCGCGAGGGAGTTCAGCCGCGCGGCGACCTCGGCCTGGCCGGTCGCGCAGCAAAGGTCGACGACGTGCTCGACGCGGCGGCCGTGGCCTGGACCGCGGCTCGCGTGGCCCGAGGCGAGGCCCGCTCGCTGCCCAGCCCGCCGCAGACGTTCAGCGACGGATGGCCGGCGGCCATCTGGGTGTGAGGTCGACGGCCCGACGGGCGGGCGCTCAGTGCGCGGTGACCGGCTGCCCCTTCGGCTGCCCGATCGCGGCGAGCAGGTCCTCGAACCAGGGCGAGCCCGGGTCGAAGGCCTTGCCGCCCTTGATGCGCGGGAACTCGATGACGCGCAGCGCGTCGCCCGCCTCCTCGTCCTGGCCGACGACCCCGCTCTCGCCGCGCAGGGCGGCGTCGACGGCGAGGTCGGTGCAGCGGGCGATGAGGGCGAGGTCCTCCGCATTGGCGGCCGCAGAGCGCGCGAAGTAGCCGCTCTTCTGCACCATCGTCTTCTCCGCACCAACAAGTCCGGCGAACTGCTTCGCGAACCAGGCTCCGGGGTTGATGGTGTCCAGCTTCACGTGCCCGAAGGCGTCGCGAGCCGGCTCCTCGCCGCGGCTGATCATCTCCTCGACGATCGTGTCGACCCCCGCACCCTCGGACAAGAAGATGTTCACGCAGCCGATCTCGTCCATGACCGCCTCGAGGCGACGCGACTCCGCGGCGATGTCGAAGTCCAGCTCGGGGACGTACACGGCGTGGACGTCCCAGCGCTGCCGTTCGTGCCCGAAGCCGGGGAAGTCCTGCTCGGACAACCACTCGCGGTAGCGCTGCGCCGTCGCGCCGGTGAGCCAGCCGCAGTGGCGCCCCATCACCTCGTGCACGATGAGCATGCGAGGGCTGGAGGAGTGCTCGGCGAGTATGTTGCGGGCGAAGATCGCGCCCTGCTCCGCGGCCGTCCACGCGCCGAGGCTCTGCCGGATCGGCACGATGTCGTTGTCGATCGTCTTCGGCAGGCCGACCACGGTCAGGTCGTAGTCGTTGCCGGCGAGATAGGCGGCGAGGTCCGCCGCGGTCGTGTTCGTGTCGTCGCCGCCGATGGTGTGCAGGACGTGGACGCCGTCGCGGGTCAGCTGCTCCGCGGCGACGTGCAGCGGGTCCTGCCCCTCCCGGACGAGCCCGCGCCGCACACAGTCCGCGACGTTGGTGAGCTTCACCCGGCTGTTGCCGATCGGGCTCCCGCCGAGGCGGTGCAGCAGCGCGGCCCTGGCCCGGATCTCCGGGGTGACCTCGACGTGGCGGCCCTCCAGCAGGCCGGCATACCCGTCGAGGTAGCCGATGATCTCCGTGTCCGGCGAGACGACCGAGTAGCGCTCGATGAGGCCGCCGACGGCCGAGGACAGGCAGGGCGCGAGCCCGCCGGCGGTGAGCAGCGCGACGCGACGTGGGCTCTCAGGCATGGCTGCGAGCCTATCGAGGGCGACCGTCCGGATAGGTTCGCGGCATGCCTGTCACGCCCGCCCCCGCCGAGCGCCTCCAGCGCTACGCCCAGCTCGCCGTCCGCGTCGGCGCCAACGTCCAGCCCGGGCAGGAGGTCTTCCTGCGCGCCGACCTCGAGCACGCCCCGATCGCCGAGGCGATCGCCGAGGAGGCCTACCGCGCCGGGGCGTTCCGCGTGACGGTCGAGTTCCAGGACGCGCGGGTACGCCGCTCCGCGCTCGAACACGCCCCGCTCGAGGCGCTGACGTCCGCGCCGGAGTGGATGCTGGCGCGTCTTCGTGAGCTCGACGAGGCCGGAGCCGCCCTCATCAGCCTCACGGGCAACGCCGACCCGCACGCCTTCGACGGCCTCCCGGCGGAACGCGTCTCGGCCGTGCCGCTGAACCTCGCCCAGGAGTCCCGTCGGGTCACCTTGGGCGGTCGTGTCACGTGGACGATCCTGGCCGCGCCGAACCCGGGGTGGGCGGGTGCGGTGTTCGGGGAGCCCGACGTCGAGCGGTTGTGGGCCGCGGTCGGGGTCGCCATGCGCCTCGACGAGGACGACGTCGTGGCGGCGTGGCGCGAGCAGCACCGGAAGCTGTCCGGGCGCGCGGGCGCGTTGACGGCTCTCGGCCTGGACGCGGTCCGCTACCGGGGTGAGGGCACCGACCTGACCGTGGGGCTCGTGCCCGGCTGCGTCTGGACCGGTGGTGGCCTCACCCGCGACGACGGGCTGACGTACATGCCGAACCTGCCCACCGAGGAGGTCTTCACCTCCCCCGACCGCAGCCGCGCTGACGGCACGATCCGGCTGACCCGCCCGCTCGTCATGCCGCGGGCGGGCGCGGTGGTGGAGGGCCTGGTCGTCGAGTTCGCCGGCGGCCGCATCGTCGACGTCACGGCGGACAGCGGCGTGGACCTTGTCAGGGCCGAGCTCGACACCGACGAGGGAGCGCGCAGCCTGGGCGAGGTCTCCCTGGTCGACGGCTCCTCCCGCGTGCGCGCCGCCGGGGTCGTCTTCCACGACACGCTGTTCGACGAGAACGCCGGCTGCCATGTGGCCTGGGGCCAGGCCTTCCCGTTCGCCGTGGCGGGCGGGATGGACAAGTCCAGCGAGCAGCTCGCCGCCCTCGGCCTCAACACCTCGAGCGTGCACACCGACGTCGTCGTGGGCGGCCCGGGCGTCGACGTGGACGGGATCCTCCCCGACGGCGGTGTCGTCCCGATCATCGTCGACGACCGCTGGGCGCCCGAGTTCGCCTGACCGTGCCCGTCGCGCTGACCTCCCAGGGTCTGCAACGGCTGGCGGACGACGGCAGCCCGCTGGAAGGACCGGAGGAGCCCGACGACCTGGCGGAGGCGGTGGCCGGCCTGGAGGCCGTCGAGCACCCCCGGTGGGTGTGGGAGTCGACCGCGGCGACGTACCCCGGCCTCCTCGCCCGCGGCGTCCGGCTGCGGCGCTGCCACGACCTGTCCCTGACCGACGCCCTGCTGAGCGGGCGTGATGGTCACTGGGCTCCTCCAGGACCCGGGCCGACCGAGGGGACCCTCTTCGACGTCGAGCCCGACACCGAGACGCTGCCGGTCCGCTACCCCCGCCAGCTGGCTGCGATCGAGGCCGCGCTGGGTGAGACACCGGGGTTCCGGCTGCTCGTCGCGGCGGAGTCGGCGGCCTCCCTCGCGGCGGCCGAGATGACCCACGCTGGGATCCCGTGGCGCACCGACGTCCACGACGCGGTCCTCGAGGCGGCGCTGGGTCCGCCTGGTCCGGCCGGACCGCAGCGCCTGCGGGAGCTGGCCGAAGCCATCGGGGCGGCGTTGGACGAGCCCACCCTGAACCCGGACTCCCCCGAGCAGCTGCTGCGCGCCCTGCGCCGGCAGGGCCTGGTCGTGCGGTCCACCCGCGCCCGCGAGCTGCAGCGCGTCGACCACCCCGCGATCTCGCTGGTGCTGCAGTACAAGGAACTCTCCCGCCTGCACAGCGCCCACGGCTGGGCCTGGCAGAGGCGGTGGGTGCACGACGGGCGCTTCCGCCCCGAGTACGTCGTCGGAGGCGTGGTCAGCGGCCGTTGGGCCAGCCGGGGCGGCGGGGCGCTGCAGATCCCGCGCGAGGTCCGGGCCGCCGTGGTCGCCGACCCCGGCCGCCGCCTCGTGGTCGCCGACGCTCGCCAGCTCGAGCCGCGCGTCCTGGCGGCCCTGTCCAGGGACGCCGGGCTGGCCGCCGCTGCCGCCGGCGGCGACGTGTACGAGGCGGTCGCCACCCAGGCCTTCGCCGGGGACCGCAGCGCGGCCAAGGTCGGCCTGCTGTCGGCCATGTACGGCGGGGCCAGTCCGGCCCTCACCACGCTGCGCCGCTCCTATCCCGACGCCTTGGCGCTGCTCGAGGCGGCCGCCCGGGCCGGCGAGCGTGGGGAGCCGGTGCGCTCGGTGCTGGGCCGGACCAGCCCTCGATGGGACCCCGCTTGGGCGGAGGAGGGCGAGGACACCGCGGGACGGGAGCGGGCGTGGGGTCGCTTCACCCGCAACTTCGTCGTGCAGGCGAGCGCCGCCGACTGGGCCAACGTCTGGCTCTCGCTGCTGCGCGGGCGCCTGGAGGGCCAGGCCGGCGCGGAGCTGGTCTTCTTCCAGCACGACGAGGTGGTGCTGCACGTCACGGAGGACGTGGCCGGAGCGGTCGCGGACGCCGTGTCGAGCGCCGCGGACGAGGCGACCACGTTGGTCTTCGGTCAGACCCCGGTCTCGATCCCGCTCGCCGTCGCCGTCGTCGACGGCTACGCCGACGCGAAGTGAGCCGGCTCCGCCGGGCTGACATGATCGGGGACGTCTCGCCGAGAGGGGCACGCGTTGAGCACCGAGACCATGCCGGCCGCCTTCGTCGGCCACGGCAACCCGATGAACGCGCTCGAGGTGAACCGCTACTCGAGGTCGTGGCGCGCGTTCGGGGCCTCCGTGCCGCGTCCTCGCGTGATCCTCGTGGTGTCCGCGCACTGGTACATCAACGCCACGGCCGTCACCGCGATGTCGAGACCGCGGACCATCCACGACTTCTACGGCTTCCCGCAGGTGCTCTTCGACGTCGAGTACCCGGCGCCCGGGATGCCGGACCTCGCCGAGGAGATCGCCGACGTCGTGCACCCGACCTGGGTCGGCCGCGACATCGACAGCTGGGGCATCGACCACGGCACCTGGTCGGTGCTGCTGCACGCGTTCCCCGATGCGACGGTCCCGGTGGTGCAGCTGTCGCTCAACGCCGAGAAGGACCTCGACTACCACCTCGACCTCGGACGCCGGCTCGCGCCGCTGCGCGAGCGAGGGGTGCTCATCGTCGGCAGCGGCAACATCGTCCACAACCTGCGAGCCGTGGACTTCGCGCAGCCCGACGCCGGTTACGACTGGGCGGTCCGCTTCGACCAGGCGGCGAAGGAGGTGCTCGTCGAGTCGCCGGGCGACGTACCGCTGCTGGACCGCCACGCGGACTACCGCGCGTCGGTGCCGACCCCCGACCACTTCCTGCCGCTGCTCTATCTGGCCGGGCCCGCGAGCGACACCGAAGAACGGCCCGAGCTCCTCGTCGACGGCTACTCGGCGGGTTCGCTGTCGATGGCGGCGTACACCCTCGGGGCGTCCTGCCCGCCCGTCGACGACGGCGATCCGGCTGCGGCTCTGCTCACCGACGTTCCGGCGGACCAGACCAACCTCTGACCGCGATCAGTCGCTCGGCAGACCGAAGCGCTCCCGTTCTCCGACCGGCACGAGGTCGAGGTACTCGCGATGTCGTCCGACGTACGCCTTGGTGAACGGGCAGAAAGGCAGCAGCGCGGAGCCTTCCGCCCTGATGCGGTCGAGCGCCCCCTTGACCAGCACGCTGCCGAGCCCGCGGCCCTCGAAGGCCGGGTCGACCTCGGTGTGCACGATGGCGACGACGCCGGGATGGCGCTCGTACGCGGCGAAGCCGGCCACTCCCCCGCCGAGCAGCACCTCGAACCGGTGGAGCTCCACGTTGTCGCGCACCGAGACCTCGGGTTCTTCTGTCACGCCTCGAACGTACGCGGCGCGGGCCGGCGGCGTGCACACACCGTCGCCGGGCCATCGCCTGGGACGTGAGGCATCACGTTGCCGGCGCCAGCAACGCCCCAGCGATAGCCAGCGTCAAGCTGGGTTCATAGGCGGTGATGCATCCAGACGTTGGGCTCGTAGTAGCGGCCTTGATCAGCAGCACGGTCGACCGCGACGGTCGTCAACCCTCTCGGGAACCAGTAGTCCCCATCCTCGGGGAAGGCCAGCCCCGTCCATGCCTCCCAATCGGCGACCGTGGACGTGATCCGCAGGGACTGGGCTTCGGCCTTGAGGACTGTAGCGCCGAGGCGTTCGTGCGTGCGCATCCATGGGTCGAACAGTGAGCCATCGGGCCGCCGCCAAGCGGCGTACCTCTCGATCGGCACGAGCGGGTACTGCTCCTTGGCGCTCGGTCGAACTGGTGCGATCAACGATGAGTAGCCGTGCCTTCGAGCAACCGCCGACATGGCCTCAAGCGCGCGAGCGCTCACGCCGCGCTGCTGGACAGCCCTCGGCACGGCCACCAGGAGGGCGCACAGAGCGTCAGGCTCGCCGCCGTCGAAACCGCGTGCGAGTGCCCCGTCGATGCCCGCAGGCAGATCCTCGACGGTCCCATCCCAGTGCAGCGGGATCGTGCGGCATCGGGCGAGGATCTGCTCATCCTCGCCCAGTAGGTGGAACTGGAAGTCGGCGACCTCTCCCGTGAGACGTGGCCAGTAGACGTCGAGAACGTCACCGTGGTTGTTGTACTCGGGCAGCAGGTCGTTCGTGCACAGCCACGCCTTCTCGGTCAAGTCCGGACGCTCTGAAACGGTGAACGCCGTGACAGCGCCGTCATTGCCTTGCAGGCGCAGCGGGGACATGCGAGGACGATACGGTCCTCCGAGCCGATCTGCCGTTCCGAATCAACGGGTCGAGGAATGACCCGACGGTCGCGCGGGCTTTGGCCCCTTCCTGGTCAGCTCGGAGTCGGATCTCCTATGGCGCGCCGGTAGTGGACGACGGGGACGGGATGGAATCCCAGCGACTCGTAAAGTGAGCGCGCGGGGCGTGGAACCAGTCTCCGCCGGTGGCGACGGACAGGAACACGCGACGGACTGTCCGCGCATGGCAGTGATGGCGTGTTCACACAGCTCCCGCCCGAGGCCGTGTATTCGTGCGTGTTGGGTCCGAACACCTCGATGGTGAGATCGATGAGTGTGGACAGGTCTGACGGATCGAAGGAGCGGAAGTTCGTCTTGGTCGGTGGCAATCGTTGAGGGGGGACAGTTAGTCGAGGTGTCCGCGACGGCGGGCGGGTCACGCTCGGTCGTGGCCGCCGGGCTGCCCGTCCAGGAGACGTACCACCAGTTGCAGCACGGGTATCGCAGGGGGGAGGTACAGGGTCAGATCCCATCGACGACCGATCACGTCGACGTGCCCGGGCTCGACCGATGCGGACACCCGGAGGGCGCCAGACGGGGTGACCACGGTCCCCATCTCGCCCTGCAGGGTGACCGTCTGTCGTCCAACGACGTGGATTTCACGGAATGTCTGGACAACTTCGACCCAAGCCGAGTCGTCATCGGCCTCGACCCAGAGAGCACAGCCCTCGTCGGTCAGCTGAGTCTCTCCATGTCGGCCATTTCGTCGAGGTCGAGCCATCGGTCGCTCGCGATCGTGAACCAGCACCCACTGACTCCGCCCGAGCTCCATCGCTGAGTCGAAGTTGGTCGCCTTCAGGAACTCCGCAGCGCGCCGCGCCTCGTCCATGCTCACTGAACCGAGCAGTTGGTCTTGTCGCTCGGGATCGACGATGGCCACGCATCCAGGCAGCGGGGCACGGATCCGGTGTTCCTCCCACTCCTCGAGGGTCCAGTCGCCCGGCGCTGGGTCGACAAACCACCACTCGCCCGCGAGCGAATCCCCATCATCGAAGGCGCGACCAGACTCGTCCAGAAGTTGAATTCTGATCCCGTCGACCAATGCCACAAGGCGGTGAACTTCTCCTGCCGTCATCGCCACGGTCCAGATCCTAGGGTGGCGGGCTCTGCCCACTCGCCGAGAACGATCCGTCTTGGGATGTAGAAGGCAGCTGGCTGTTCAGCGTGGAACCGGCACTCGCTCGCGGGCGTCGAAGGAGTGTGCGCGCATGGGCTCTCGGCGTGGTCGCTGTGGCCGGCGTCGTCGCAGGGTGCACCGGATCGGCGTCGCAGGGTCTGAGGCCCACGGCGGGGCCTTCGGCCGCCACACGTACCGTCCAGCTGTTGCCGGGCTGGAGCGTCCAGATTCCGTCGTCGTGGTACACCGCCGAGCCGGGGGGCTTGACTGGAACGGTCGTGTACGACCTGCTGTATGTCAGTAGCGCCAAGCTCGAGGAGTCCTGTCCTCCTCTGACCCCGTCCGGCAAGGCCTGTGCACGTGGCGTCTACGAGCCGGTCTCTCCCCCTTCGGACGGTGTGGTCATGCTCTGGGTCGAGACGCAGTTCGACTCCGGCCCGGACGTCGACCAGATGCCCGGACGTGCGATCGTCGTGGACCACTATCCGGCCAAGGTGCGAACCGCCGTTCCCGGGCCACCGTGTTCCACGGGTACGGCCAAGGAACTCACCGCCGCAGTCGCCATCGACCCGAAGGATCCTGGCGTCCGCATGCAGCTGACTGCCTGCTTCGGTCCACACGCCTCAGCGCAGGTCCATCGCGAGGTCCAGAAGACGCTCGAGAGCCTTCGCGTCCAGCCGTTGAAGAGCTGACGGTCCAAGCGTGGCGCTGACTCCCGAAGAGGTGGACGAGGCTGCGGCCCAAGCCCGACGGCGGCGTCTCCCGCGCGATCTCGTCATTGCATCGGCTGTGCTGTTGGCCTTCGCCTCAGCGATCCTGGCGATGCAACTGCGTGGTTCGGATTCCCGGCCCATCTGGCTAGGACACGTCGTTCTGGCCTCCGGTTCCGACGGCGCCGGAACGTGGCGTCTGGTCGGTTTCATGACGGCTGAAGGCGAGTTCTGCCTCGAAGGCGACTTCGCCGGGCCGGCGAGCCCCGGCCGGTACGCGGCCGAGGGTGGCGCGTGCACATTCGACGACAGTCCGAGCGGAGGCTACTGGTACAGCAGCTACGGGCCAGGTTCGAGCGATTCGGCCCTTTCCTACGGACCACTGCCCACCGAGGCGATAGCCATCCAGGTGACCAGGACCGTCACCGTCGCGTCGCATCCTCTGCCGAGGGAGCCGGGCTGGCCGCGGGGGCGATTCTGGGTGTTCTACGACTCTGGGCACGACGTCCTTCTGGACAACCTCCGACCGATGAGCTCGAGCGGGCAGCCGGTCGCCTTCAAGGACTTCCCCTAGTCCCGCAGCAGGGTGGGTGCCGTTCGTGCGCCCCGCAGCGAGATCGATGAGATGATCGAACCGTGACCACCAGTGGCGATGCCCCTCCGCGTCCGGTGGTCGGGACGCCAGTCCTGCTCGGACTTGGGACCACCACGCTCGCCGTTCTCGTCGGTGTCGAGCTGCTGCTCGGGCTTGGTCTTCTCTGGGCGGCCATTCTTCCGATCACCCCGGGGCTACGGGTGCTGGCGGGCGCGCTCTGGCTAGCCCCCTTCGTTCTGGGCGCCGTCGTGTGGCGGTGGGTGATCCGCCCCTCCGCGGACCGGTCACTCGCCGTGCTCGCCAGCGCAGGCGTCGCCGTCGTCATGTTGTTTCCGTATGCGATCCTCGGTGCGATCGGGTGGTTCGTCTGACTTGACCGTGTGCGCCTCCGGCGATCTCGGAGGCGTGGCGACGAGGAGGCGTGCACCTCGTCGCCGGCCAACCCCCTGGTCGCTGACCTCGGCCCGCGAGACGTGCCGATAGGCGCCACGGACCGGCAAGATGTCCGGGTGGTCGAGTCATCAACGCGGCTCGTGCTGATCTGCGAACTTCCAGCGTCGGGCAAGTCGACTCTCGCTGCCAAACGGCTGGCACGTGGCAGAGCGTGATCTTGGAGTGGGGCCACTGGGCGCGAGCCGAGCGAGATGAGCTTCAACCGAATGGACGTAAGCCGCCATCACCCGGACCGACTTCGAGACCTGGGCCGCCATCTTCCAAGCTTCGGACGAGGAGGAGATGGAGCTGTTCGACAGACCACTCCTCTCGGATTGAGTCCATCGGCCGCCGTCACCACTGGATACCGTGCGCCACGGGGAGTGGCGAAGCTGGGTAACTCCGGTACCACTGAAGTGCCTATGGCGCCTGGCAGCCGCAGGCGCGGGCCGGCTGGGCATCATGGAGATGTGGACGAAGATCTTGCGGCTATCGCCCTAGACGTTATCGCGAGGGTGCAGCTCTCAGAGGGCTGGCCACAGGGGCATCAGCACGCGGTTCTGGAGAGCATTGAGGCCGTCGAGCTAGATGACGAGCCCGGCATCTGCATGACCTGGCGACAGGGCGAGAACGCGTTCGGTCTGCTGAACTCCGTTCGCAGGCTTGTGGAGCTGACGGGCGCCGCCATCAGCCTGCCGTTCTACCTCGGCCTCGCCATTGACGAGCCCCATCCCGGCTCATTGACGGGCGTACGCGTCTGGTTCATCGACCTGCCGTCGTCCTAGGCATCAGGCGATAGCGCACGAAGTGCCCGCAGACACAAACCGACATTCTGGGCGGATCATTCAGGCTTCCGCTTCTGGGGGTGAGGCGTGTTGCCGTTCGCGAGCATCTCGACGTAGTGGGTGATCCGGCGGGCACGTGTCTCTGAGCGCTTTGCCTCCTGCACCCGGTAGAGGACGGCAAACCGGTTCGTGCGCGTCAGCACATCCCACGTCGCCTGTGCGGCCGGCGACGCAGCGGGCGCCGTACGCAAGTCATCCGGCACCTCGTTCAAGCCGAACCTCCGTAGGCCTTCTCCCATCGCCCGTCGGCCTTGGCCCACTCGACCTCAACCAGACCGGCTGGCCGCATCCGACCGTCGGCGACCAGCCGTTCGGCCAGGTCCACGTTTGGTTGTGACCAGGTGCTGCGCGCACGGCGAGGGGTGAACCGCACTCGGTAGGTGGCGCTGTCGCGCCGGGTGAGGTGGCCGTCGATCCAGCCGTAGCAGATCGCCTCAGGCACCGCCTCGTCATAGACCAGTCGGGTTGGCTCGGTCACACCCTTCCTCGCCAGCACCAGCCGCACACCACTAGACGCTGCGTGATTGCGAGAGAGCCAGGAGCGCCAGCCACCGACGTCGGCGACCAGCAGCTCGGGGATCTGGCTCATGCAACCAGTATCCCGGCCTCGCCCTACGGCTCGACCGCGCTGAAGTGCGACTTTGGGTCCTGAACTTGGCTGCGGCGACCGTTGGCGAGAGTGCGGTATGCCGCTGAGAGGCACTGGGCGTCGGCTGCCCCATCGCTTGGTGCGAGGCGGTACAGGCGCAGATCCAGATCCCAGCGGTGATGGCGAGAAGCGTCGAGCGCAGCCGCACCGTGGGACCTCCGCTCCCGTCACCCGGACGAACTCCGCAACGAGGAGGTTGCCTCGGCGCCGAAGCGCCCTAGGGGAAGGTCAAGACGGAATCCGAGGGCCAGTCCCGCAGGCATCCGCCACACTCGTTCTGTGGCCGATGAGCAGACTCCGGCTCGTCAAGAGGTGCGGCGAGGAACCGGGTGGATCTCCTGGCTCCCTTCGTCGGGATGTGCGTCGGCGCCGCCTCGGCGATCTTGATCACCACCATCTATGTCTGGTCCGGGAACAGCGAGGCATTCAGGGCTGGAACCATCGCAACCGTCTCGTTTATCGTCCTGGTCCCCTTCCTGACGAGGTGGCCGATCACGCTTCGTCGCGGCGCCACGACAGCAGGCATCTGGCTCATATCTTGGACGGCGAGATCCCTGGTGGGTCGGCTGCCTGTGGGAGCTGCGAGGCGACTTCGTCACTGGGCTGCGATCTAGCGAAGCAACAGTCTCACTCAGGAGGCTCGCGCATCTGTGGAACGATTCGACCCCCCCATCTCGATTTAGGAGTACACCGGGTCGTAGTCGCTCAGAGGGGAGGGCCCTTGGACGCCTCCACTGATGCGCCTGGTCCCGCTCGCGACGATGACGGGTTCCTGGAGTGGATCCAGCAGCGGCTGCCGGCGTTGCGGCGCAGGGCGTTCCTGCTGAGCGGGGCCTGGGACCGAGCCGATGATCTCGTGCAAGACACCCTGTTGGCCTTGTATCCGAAGTGGCGTCGGGTCGCCGGCGGGGAGAACGTCGACGGGTACGTAGTGCGGGTGATGGTCGGCAAGTACGTCGACAGCAGGCGGCGCCCCTGGCATCGGGAGCGGTCGGTGGATGCAGTACCGGACCGTCCCGATTCGGGCTCGCTCGCCTCGTTCGAGGCGGTCGAGGGCGCTGACGGGCCGTTGATGGCAGCGTTGGCGACCTTATCGCCGTCGCATCGGGCGGTGCTGGTGCTGCGGCACGTCGACGATCTGACCGTGCCGCAGATCGCAGCGGTGCTCAACCTGCCCAGCGGGACGGTCAAAAGTCGCTTGTCGCGCGCGACCGAGGCGGTCCGTGCACAGCTGGCAGGCGGCGCGTCGTCGGCGGTCATGGAGGAGCGGCGATGAGTCTGGACCTGCAGGAGCTTTTCGATCTCACCGGCCGAGACGCGCCCCCGACCCGTCTCGTCCCCGGCGAGGTGCTGCACCGCGCACGTCGCACCCGCTCGCGGCGCCTGGCGACCCTGGCCTTTGCCGCGGTGGCAGCAGTTGCAGTGGCCGTGGGGGGCATCCTGTGGTCGCTCCCCGGCTGGACCGCGCAACCAGCGACGCATCAGAGACCTAGCCCCACGCCTTCGGTGACGCTGCGCGCCAACGGGCCGATCATGGCGCCCAGCGGGTGTCGACTCGTCGCCATCGACCCGCGCACCGGTATCGATGACTACGTCGATGTCCCGCTCCAGACGGCCTGCGGCGCTCGCGAATACGCCTGGGCGGCGGATGGGCGGTCGGCAGCCGGGTTAGTGCGATCAGCGACCGGAGCTGAGGTGCTGCGAGTGTGGTTGGGGGGCAGCGGGATCGGGCGTTCGATCAGCTCGTGCGACGGTTGCTCCTGGTTGGCGTGGACCCCATCCGGCGACACAGTCCTTGTGCTGCGGGGCCAGCGCCTGCGCGCCTACGACACGACATCCGGCCAGGCTGACCGCGCATGGAAACTGCCTGTTGCGTCGACGAACGCGGCGTTGTCACCCGACGGTAGGCGGCTAGCGCTCACCACCTGTGTGGGCGTGTGCGGCCGGGGATCTGGCCCGCGGACAGGTGGGCTGGAGCTCGTGGACCTCACCACCGGCCAGACCAGGATGCTCGCCGCCACGGCCGACCTGGGCTGGATGCTAGGTCCCGTGTCCTGGTCCCCGGACGGCCGCACCCTGGCCTACTTCTCACTCCGCCAAGTCGCGCCCTCCGAACTGCGGATGCGCCTCATGACCGTCGTCCTGGCAACGCAACGGATCGCGGTGATCCATGACACCGGAGCTTCGTGCTATTGCGCAGGGTTGAGCCCCTCGCTTGCATGGTCGCCCGACGGGAGACTGCTGGCCGTCAGCATGCCCGCCGGCCGGTTGGATGCAGGGTGGAACGTGGCCATCACACGCCCGGACGGTTCCGCCTGGCGACCACTGCCGCGCTCGACCGCTGAACCCTGGCTCGCCTGGCGGGCCGCCGGCTAAGTCACGAGGGTAGGCCGACCGCGAAGCGCCGATATGCCGCGGACGTATGTCGCGTCGGCAGGCTACGGTTCCCTCCGTGGACGATGGGAAGACGGACCGGGAGGACGGTCTGTTTCACGTCTCGTCATCGCTCAATCGTGATTCGATCGCCGCCCATGGCCTCGACGTGACGCGTATGGCGGCCGCTCGCGGTATCGCGGGCAGTCGGCAACCCGAGGAGGATGGGTGCTTTCTGGCCAGAGGCGAGTGGGAGGCCGACTGGTTCGTCCGGATGAATAACACCGGGGGCCCGGTGGACGTCTGGGCCGTCGATGGAGTGCGCGTCGAGCAACTCGTCCCGGCACCGAACGGCTTCGTGTTCTTCCCAGGGACGGTTCCCGCGTCCTCCTTGACGTTGGTGAGACGGGACATTCCCCCCGAGCCTTGAATCCAGCAACCCCCCAAGCGAATGCCACGAGATGGATGCTGACCGCGAGGTCGTGCCGATCCAGGCGCAGTCCGGTTGAAGGATGGCCGCATGAACCGCGAAGCGTTCCCACTGGATGTCGCCGAGCTCCGTGCCGTCCTGAACTACCTGCTTGACGAGGTGAAGAGACGTCACGGGCCAACCGTCGACATCGGCGGTGGCATGTACTGGGACCTTCCGCTCAACGAGGCGTTCGATCCGTCCGCCTACGACCCGCCCGAAGTGACCTCGGATCATTGGCCGACGACATTCTGTCGATCCGGCGATGCCTCGCGGAGAGGGACGGCGAGGAGTACGTCGCGCTGTGGCACGAGTTGTCGCACGCGGTCGGTCCACTTCGCCGACTCGCGTGCCTCGACATGCCCAACTAGCGCGACCACAGGACGAGGCACCATGACCTGCATGCCCCTGCCCATTCCGACCCTGATCACCAGGAGCCTGCGACTGCGTCCGTTCGCCGACGCGGACGTGGACGAGCTCTTCGCGCTGCACAGCAGCGCGTACGTGCTGCGCTATTGGGACGCGCCGCCGTGGACCGATCGTGAGCGTGCCGAGCGGTTCATCGCGACCTGCCGGCAGATGGCGGAGGAGGGCACCGGAGCGCGGCTGGTCGTGGACCGTGTCTCCGCCGGAAACCAAGCAGCGGTTGTGCTGACTAGAAGAGGAACGGCACCAGCATCTTGGTCGAGTGCTTGTACGCCGGATAGGAGTCGGGGAACTCCTTGGTCAGGTAGCGCTCCTCGACGGTCGCGCAATACACGAGGTAGACCCCCGCCAGGGCCACCGCAGCGAGCCACATCCAGCTCAGGGCCACCGCGGTACCGACACCGGCGAGCAGGATGCCGGAGTAGATCGGGTGTCGAACCCAGCGATAGGGGCCACTGGTGACCAGCTCCGGTTCCTCCTTCTGCGACATCGGGGTGCCCCAGTTGCGCCCGATGTGCACGCGGGCCCAGATGGCGATCCCGAGCCCGAGCGCGAAGAGCGCGAGCCCCAGGGCAGCCCGCCAGGGATCCGACGTGGTTGTGCCTCCTCTGAAGATCCCGAGATGGACCAGGAGAACCACTGCGACGACGAGCAGCACCCGGATACGCAGTTGGCGCGACCAGGGGATGCGGCCGCGCTTCGCGGAGAACGCTGCCGCGAGCCAGTAGATCCAGAAGGCCGTCCATCCGATGGCGAGGACGACCTCAACGGCATGCACGCGACTGATGCTCCCACTGGAACGGGAGGGCGTTGGTGCGGCCGCTTCGTCCTTGACCTTGACGCAACGTCAAGCCTGCACGCTGGTGCCATGTCCATACAAGTCCGGAGTAGCGCAGAGCAGGCATGGGAGCCCGCAATCCGCGTCCGAGCCCTGGAGAAGTCCTATGGCGAGCTCCGCGTGCTGCGTGGCGTGGATCTCGACGTTGCGCCGGGGAGCATCCTCGCCCTGCTCGGCTCGAACGGCGCGGGGAAAACCACAATCGTGAAGATCCTTTCCACGCTGCTCAGAAGCGATGCGGGGACGGTCACCGTCGCCGGCTTCGACGTTGCCACGCAACCGGCGCACGTACGCGAGTCCATCAGCCTCACCGGACAATTCGCCGCCGTAGACGAGATCCTTACCGGGCGGGAGAACCTGGTCCTGATGGCCCGGTTGCGCCACATGAGGGGCGCCCGTCGCATCGCGGATGACCTGCTGACGCGTTTCCAGCTCGCCGACGCGGCGCAACGGCGGGTGGCGACGTACTCCGGAGGCATGCGCCGCCGGCTGGACATCGCCATGAGCCTCATCGGCAGTCCGCCGGTCATCTTCCTCGACGAGCCGACCGCCGGGCTCGACCCGCAGTCACGCGTCGAGGTGTGGAACAGCGTCAAGGAGCTGGCGGGGAGGGGCACGACGGTGCTTCTCACCACACAGTACCTGGACGAGGCCGAACAGCTCGCCGACCGGATGGCGATCCTTCATGAGGGGCGGATCATCGCAAACGGCACCCTCGCGGATCTCAGGCAGCTGTTGCCGCCCGCCAAGATCGAGTACGTCGAGAAGCAGCCGACGCTCGAGGATGTCTTCCTCGCCATCGTCGGAAACGCGAGGCATGAGGAACAGTCTTGACCCGCCATTTCTTCGCCGACACCGCCGTCCTGACGGGTCGCTCTCTGCGTCACATCACGCGCAGCCCGGACACCATCATCACGACGACGATCATGCCGATCGCGTTCATGCTGCTGTTCGTCTACGTGTTCGGCGGCGCCATCCACGCGGGCTCGGGCCCGTACGTGAGCTACCTCCTGCCCGGCATCCTGCTCATCACCATCGCCTCGAGCATCTCCTACACCGCGTACCGGCTCTTCATGGACATGCAGAGCGGCATCTTCGAACGATTCCAGTCCATGCCGATCGCGCGTTCGTCCGTGCTGTGGGCGCACGTATTGACCTCGCTGCTCGCCAGCCTGGTATCGCTCGTAGTGGTCATCCTCGTCGCGTTGGCCATGGGCTTCCGGTCGGGGGCCGGATTGCTGGCCTGGCTCGTGGTCGCCGGCATCCTGGTCCTGTTCACCCTGGCTCTCACCTGGTTCGCAGTCATCGCCGGACTGTCCGCCAAGACCGTCGACGGCGCGGGTGCGTTCTCCTACCCCATCATCTTCCTGCCGTTCATCAGCTCGGCGTTCGTGCTCACCTCGACCATGCCCGCCCCAGTGCGCGCATTCGCCCAGAACCAGCCGGTGACACCCATCGTCGACGCGATCCGCGACCTGTACATGCAGCAGGCGTTCAGCACCGCCATCTGGAAGGCCCTGGGCTGGTGCCTCGCCATCCTCGTCGTCGGGTACACGCTGGCCATGGCCACCTACCGCCACAAGGTCACTTGACGATGTGTCTCCCTCGGGCAGGCTGAGGCGATGCTGACGATCGGACAGCTAGCCTCCTACGCCGGAGTGACCACCCGCACCGTGCGGCACTACCACCAGATCGGACTGCTACCAGAGCCCGATCGCGATGCCTCCGGCTACCGGACGTACGACGCCGCGGCGGTCGTAAGGCTCATCCGGATTCGTACCCTGGCCGAGGCCGGCGTCCCCCTCGCCCGGGTACGCGACCTCCTTGACGCCGACCCGGAGAGCTTCGTCGCCGCGACCCGTCAGATCGACCGGGAGCTGCGCGCTCGGATCCGCACGCTCCAGGAGCACCGTCGCCGCATTGCGCAGCTGGGCACGGGCGATTCGCTGGCTCTCCCGTGGGAGGTGGTCGACTATCTGGATCGCCTGCGTGCCATCGGAACGCCAGAGCGCATCATCGAGCCCGAACGAGACGCCTGGATCCTGACGGCGGCGCGATGGCCGGACGCGCTCCCGGCGATCATGGCCGAGAAGGTGGCCCAACTCGACAACCCGAAGGTCGTAAGGCTGTACCAGCTCATCGGTCGGATCTCGGAGAGTTGGGAGGACGAGGATCTCCTGCGCGAGACAGCCGACCTGATCAGCTCTCTGTTGGAGCAGGCTGCCGACCGCGGGGAACTGGAGCTGCAAGACGAGCTCATGCCCGACGAGTCGTTCATCCGCCTGATGGACTCCTTCGCCGTTGCGTCCCATCCGGTCGTCGCACGCCTGCGGGACCTGATCGAAGAGCGTGGCTGGAGCGGGTGGACTCGGGTGGAGAAGGGCGACCCTCAAGCGTCACGACCCGCACCCTCCGTCTGACCGGAGGCCTCTTCCAACCCCGTGCCTGTCTTTCTATTCGAGACATATCGCCCAAATAGTGAGAACTCCTCCTATGCTCGGATGATGGAGGACAGCCGACGGTGGCTGATGCTCGGCCTCGGGATGCTGGCCCAGGCCGCGAGCTGTGTCTTCCTGTATGGCCTCCCCTACCTGCTCCCCCAGGTGCAGCGCGACCTCGGCCTCTCCCTGTCGCGGGCCAGCGTGCTCATCACGATGCCCATCGTCGGACTGCTGCTCGCTCTCGTCGCGTGGGGAGCGGCCGCGGACCGGTATGGCGAGCGCGTCGTCATGGCCCTCGGCCTGACGCTGGCCGGCGTGTTCCTGTTCGCGGCGTCTGTCGTCGTCGACGACGTACGGGCGCTCGCGGCGGTGCTGCTTCTCGCCGGTGCCGGGGCGGCGTCGGTCAGCGCGGCGAGCGGCCGGCTCGTGCTGGGCTGGTTCGCGCCACGCGACCGGGGGTTGGCGATGGGAGCGCGGCAGACCGCCCAGCCGCTCGGGACGGCGGTGGCTGCCGCGCTGCTTCCCGCCCTGGCCCTCCTGGGCGGCCTGTCGCTGGCCGTCGGTGCCTGCGCCCTCCTGTGCGCCGCCTCGGCGCTCGCGGTCGGCGTGCTGGCGCGCGACCCGGCACGCCCGGAGGGCCGGCAAGGGACGGCCGGGCGGTCGCCGTACCACGAGCCCTTCCTGTGGCGGCTGCACCTCGCGAGCGCCTGCCTCGTGGTACCGCAGTTCGCCGTGACCGCGTTCTCCTTCGAGTTCCTCACGCAGGTGCGTCACTGGCCCACCTCAACGGCGGCGACGGTGCTCGCGGTCGGCAATCTCGCCGGAGCGGTGGTCCGGCTGGTCGTCGGCTACTGGTCGGACCGCGTCGGTCGGCGCCTCGCGCCGATGCGCACCCTCGCGGTCGCGATCGCGTTCGTTGTCGGCCTGGTCGCGCTGGGGGCGGCGAGCGGGTCACCCGTCGCGTCGCTGGCCCTCGTCGTGGGGTGCGCGGTCACCGTGGCCACCAACGGTCTTGCGTTCACCGCGGTCGCGGAGCGCGCCGGCTCCCGGTGGGCCGGGCGGGCGCTCGGGATCCAGAACACGGGCCAGAACCTCGTCGCGGTCGCCACCGCCCCGGGGCTGGGGTCCCTCATCGAGCACGTCGGCTACGCGGTGGCGTTCTCCACGGCGGCGGGGTTCTCGGTCGCGGGAGCCGTGAGTACGCCGGTCCGTCAGGAGCGCGCCCTCGCCTGACGGCCGGGACCGTTCGGTCGCAGGCCCCCTGGTGTGGCACGGTGCGGGGGTGAGCAATGACTACCTGGACGTCAACCGAGCGAGCTGGGACGAACGCGCGCCCGCGCACGCGAGGTCGGCCGACTACGGGCTCGAGCGCTTCGTCTCGGACCCCACGTTCCTCAGCGACGTCGTGCGATTCGACCTCCCGCGGCTCGGGGACCTCGCAGGCATGCGCGGCGTGCACCTGCAGTGCCACATCGGGACGGACACCATCTCCTTGTCGAGGCTGGGCGCCCGCATGACCGGCCTGGACTTCTCCCCGGCAGCCTTGCAGGAGGCCCGGTCGCTGGTCGCTCGCACGGGAGACGACGTCGACTTCGTGCAGTCGGACGTGTACTCGGCGCTCGACGTCCTCGAGCGGGAGGCGTACGACCTTGTCTTCACCGGCATCGGAGCGCTGTGCTGGCTGCCCGACGTGCGGCGGTGGGCCGACGTCGTGAGCGCGCTCCTGCGCCCGGGCGGACGGCTGTTCATCCGGGAGGGACACCCGATGCTGTGGGCGCTCGACGAGGAGCGGGACGACGACCTGCTCCTCGTGCGCTACCCGTACTTCGAGACGGCGGAGCCGCTCGTGTTCGAGGACGAGGGGACCTACGTCGACACCGACGCGACGTTCGTGCACAACGTGACGCACAGCTGGAACCACGGCCTCGGGGAGATCGTGACGTCTCTCCTCGACGCGGGGTTGCAGGTGACCGCACTCGAAGAGCACGACAGCGTCCCCTGGAACGCGCTGCCGGGGGCGATGCGCCTGGAGGACGGTGGGGAGTACCGGCTCGCCGAGCGGCCGGACCGGTTGGCAGCGAGCTACACGCTGCAAGCGCGGAAGCCGGATTCACAGGTCATCCCCAGGTAGCCGCCAGCCCCGCGACAGGCGCGCCGCAGACGGTGGCGGCAGCCGCAACGGGGCGGCGCCCGACCAAGGGAGTGACGGTGCACGACGACAACTTCGGCGACACGCTCGACGACGAGTTCGGCCAGGACCGCATCGAGGGCGGCGCGAGTCCGCACAGGGCTTCCCGCCGGGGGCGAAGCGCGGCGCTCCTGACCGCCGGCGTGGTCGCCGGCGCCGCCCTCGCGGGCGGGGCGACGGCGTTCGCCACCTCGGGGAGCTCCGGCAACGCGGGTACGTCGACGGCGACCTCGAGCGGCGCACCGAACGGGCAGCCGCGGATGGGCTCCGGCCCGGTCGGCGGCTCGACACCCGTGCGCAGCGACGAGAAGGCACTCGACGCGGCCGCCGCCGCCAAGGTGAAGGCGGCGGCATTGAAGGCGGTGCCGGGCGGCACCGTGTACCGGGTAGAGACCGATGCCGGTGATGCCACCTACGAGGCGCACATGACCAAGGCCGACGGCACGCTGGTGACGGTCAAACTGGACAAGAACTTCACGGTCACCGCTGTCGAGGCCGGCATGGGCAAGGGCGACCCCACCCCGGCCGGCGGGGCCGGCGGCCCGCACGGCCAGGGCCCGGGAACGCCCGGCAGCCAGGGTGGCTACGCCGCTCCGCGCGCTCAGGGCGGGTACGGCGCCCCGGGCGGCCAGAACGGGTCGAGCGGCCCGGGCGCCTGAGCGTCGAGCAGCCCGGCGGCTGAGGGGTCAGCGGGCCGTCAGCCAGAGGGCGTCGTACGGGCCCAGACGCAGCCCGTTGACGTCCCCTGGCGCCGGCCCGCCGCGCAGCTCGTCGTGGAGCTCGCCCTCGATCGGCACCGCCCATCGCGGCCACCACTGGTGGTGCTCGGTGACGTTGTAGAGGCCGACGAGCGTGCTCGCGGGGTGGCGGCGCTGCACGGCGAAGACCGCCGAGTTGACCGGCTCGAGCAGGTCCGGCTCCACCCCGGCGTGCATCGCGACCAGCTCGGAGCGGACGCGGACCGCGTGACGCAGCGCGCTCCACACTCGATGCTCGACCGTGCCCGGGACCTCCCGTCGCTCGACGAGTTCCCACGGCATGCGGGGGCGGTGCACCCACCGGTTGTCGCCGGCGTGCTCGGGGTCATCCGCGTAGGAGTAGTCGTTGAGCAGGGCGATCTCGTCCCCCATGTAGAGCAGGGGGAGCCCACCGAAGCCCAGCACCACGTAGTGGGCCAGCAGCAGACGCCGGATGGCGGTGTCCACGCGGCGCGGGTCCGC
>DATJPE010000068.1 GCA_035506535.1 Actinomycetes bacterium
TGGTACACGGGCTCCGCCTGGACCAAGCCGGTCGGTGTCTACGCCGCCTACTTCCAGACCACCATGTCGTCCTACCGCGACACGGCCTCCAGCACCTGCTACCTGTGACGCCGCCGCGGGGCCGGTCCCGAGAGGTTCGCCTTTCGAGACCGGTCCTTGGCCGCGCAGTCCTACGATCCGAGCGATGTCCGAGACGCCCGCACCGACCTTCGACTTCCGGATGCTGGGGCCGCTGGCCGTCGAGCGGAACGACGTACCCGTCGCCCTCGCCGCGGAGAAGCCGCGGGCGCTGCTCGCGTTCCTGCTGTTGCGGCGCAACCACGTCACTCCGATGGACTCCATCCTCGAGGCGCTGTGGGAGGACGCGCCCCCGCCGACCGCGCTGGCCGCCGCCCAGGTCTACGTCTCCCAGCTGCGGCGGGCGCTGGCCGAGCCGCCGGGCCACCCGGTCACCATCGTCACCGCGCCGCCCGGGTACGTCCTGCGGGTCGACGAGCAGGCGTGCGACATCGGACGCTTCGAGACCCTCCGCCGGCAAGCACGCGCCTGCGCGGATGCGCGGCAGACCGCGCGTCTGCTGCGTCTCGCCCTCGAGGAGTGGAGCGGACCGGCGCTGGCGGACCTCCAGCAGTACCGGTTCGCAGCCGAGGTCGCCGCCGCCCTCGCCGAGGACCGGTTGACCACGCTCGAGGACCGAATCGCCGCGGACCTGGCCTGCGGTGAGCACCGCGCTCTGGTCGGCGAGCTGACCGAGCTGACCTCGACGAACCCGTACCGCGAGACCCTGTGGGAGCAGCTCGTGCTGGCCCTCTACCGGTCGGGGCGGCAGAGCGAGGCCCTGGCCGCGTACCAGCGCATGCGCGCCCTGCTTCAGGACGATCTGGGGATCGACCCGAGCCCGCGGCTGCGCGACCTCGAGGCCGCGGTGCTCCGGCAGGACCCGGCGCTCGAGCGACCCGCCGATCTCCCGCCTTCGAGCCTGGCGGCAGTGGCGACCCCGGCCGCCCCGGAGCCGCCCACGATCTCCGACCCGCACGTCGTCGGTCTCCTGCTCACCGACGTCGAGGGCTCGACCCAGCTCTGGCATCGCTACGCCGACCAGATGCCGCAGGTGATGGTGGCCCACAACGACGTGGTCTCCGCGGTGGTCAGCGCCCACGAGGGACGGCTGCCACCCGACCAGGGCGAGGGCGACTCGCGCCTGGCGGTGTTCCCCTCGATCGTGCACGCCGTGGTCGCGGCCGGCGAGCTGCAGGACGCCCTGCAGGGCCACGAATGGCCGGAGGGCGTACGTCCGGCGGTGCGCATGGCGGTCCACGCGGGCAGCGTCGTCGAGGTCGCCGGGAACGTGTTCGGTTCCGCGGTACACCGCTGCGCCCGGCTGCGGGCTCTGGCCAACGGTCGCCAGGTCCTCGTGTCCGGCACCGCGGCTTCCCTCACGGGGGAGGCGCTGCCCGCGGCCTGGGAGCTGACCAGGCTCGGGCGATTCGCCTTGCGGGACTTCGAGGACGAGGAGGAGGTGTTCCAGCTCGACCGTCGCGGCAAGGCGCTGGAGTTCCCGCCACTGCGCAGCTCGGTACGTCTTCCCGTCGACACGACGCCCTTCGTCGGGCGCCGCGACGAGGTCGAGGTGCTGGCCGGGGACGTCGCGCGGCACCGGCTCGTGACGCTGACCGGCCTCGGCGGCAGCGGCAAGACCAGATTGGCCGTCGAGTGTGCGCGGGTGTCCGTCGCGACCTTCCCAGTAGGCGTCACCTTTGTCGACCTGTCCTCCGCCACCTCGGAGACGGACTTCCGTCAAACGGTGCGGGACGCGGTCGAGAACGCGTCCCCTCACTCACTCGTCGTGCTGGACAACCTCGAGCAGATCCCGCGCGCCGGCGCGCTGGTCGCCGACCTGCTCGCACGGACACCGGCCCACGTGCTGGCCACCACCCGCCTGCCGCTCGGTGTGCCCGGCGAGGTCGTACGCCCGGTCGCCGCCATGCCCCGAGCGGACGCCGTCGCCCTGTTCCGGGAGCGAGCGATGGCCGCCGAGCCAGACGTGGAGATCGACCGCGACGTGGCCGGCGAACTGGTGGATCTGCTGGGCTGCGTCCCCTTGGCGCTCGAGCTCGCGGCGGCTCGGCTGCGCGTGGTCGACCTCGTCACGCTGCATGACACCCTCACCCGCGAGCTCAGCCTCCTCACCGACAGCGGCACAGCGCGGCCGGAGCGGCAACGCTCGGTCACAGCGCTGCTCGTCGGCTCGTGGGACGAGCTGAGCGAGGCGCAGCGCCGGGTTCTCGGCGCCTTGGCGACGTTCCGGACATGGACGACAGCGCAGCCACTGGCAACGACGACGGGGCTGCCCGGTGGCGACGTAATCGACGCCCTGGACCACCTCGTGTCGCGCGGGCTGGTCTCGCGCACGCGCGCAGACGGAGTCCCGACCTTCGGCGTGCTGGAGCTCGTTCGCGGCTTCGTGGAGCAGCACCTGGATCCGTCGCACGCCGAGCAGCTGCGAGCTGAGCACGCCCGGCTGTTCCTGACGCGGGCCCGGGACGCGTCCGGTGCGGCACGCGCGGAGCTGCGGGCGGCGCTGCGCTTCGTCGCGACGCAGAGCGCCGACCCGGGGCTGTCGACGGCGCAGCGGCTCGACCTCGGCCGGCTCGCCCTTCATCTGGGGTGGTACGAGGACGCCGTCGCGCTGCTGGAGCCAGTGGCCGCCGAGGCCGGCGCCGCGAACCCGCTCGGTCAGGCGCTGGTCCGTCGAGCCGGCCCGGGCGACCTCGCCCGCGGTCGCGACCTGTTGGCCGCCGCCGCGGACGGCGGCGACGCCGACGCGGCCGCGTCCCTCGGGGGGACGTACAAGGACAGCGATCCGGTTCAGTCGCGTCAGTGGTACGAGCGGGCCTTGAGCATCTCGCCCGAGGACCCCTACCCGCTGGGCAACCTCGTCGAGCTGGAGGTCCAGGAGACCGGGTCGCTCGCCTCTGTCGCGGCGCATCGCGCCCGACTCGAGGCAGGGCTTCGTCGTCGGCGCGGCGAGGCGGCGGGCCAGGAGGACCTGCCGTGGTCGTGGTTCGACGCCGGGAAGTTCGCCCTCCTGCTGGGCGAGGACGAGGCCGACGCGCTGCACTGCCTGCTGCGCGGGGTCACGACGGCCTCGCATCCGCAGCAGCTGCAGACGACGCTCGCGTCGATCCGCCGCCTGACCGTCCCCGGCGCCGACCCCGCGTGGGGGTTGGCAGCGCAGCTGCTCTCGCTCGCGCACGCCGCGCGCGTCGACTCCGGCGAGGGCCTGGCTGCGCCTGCCGTTACCCTGGCCGCGCCCGTCGTGGTTCTCGCCGGCGCCTCGGCGCGCGCCGACCACAAGCCGGTCATGGCCTGGCTGGAGCCGCTGGTCGCCGCGATGCCGGGCGGCGGCGGGACGATCGTCTCGGGCGGCACGAGCCAGGGGGTCAGCGCGCTGGCCGCCGCGGCTGGTCGTGAGCTGCCCGGCTGGCGCAGCGTCGGCTACCTGCCGGCCCGGCTGCCCAGAGGTGTCACGTCGGACGACCGCTACGACCAGCTGCGCCGGACCCAAGCGGCCGGCTTCGGGCTGAGCGAGCCGCTGGCGTACTGGTCGGACCTGCTGGCCTCGCGCGTACGTCCTGCCGACGTCTACCTGCTCGGGATCGGCGGCTCGGTCCTCACCGGGCTGGAGCTGCACCTGGCCGCCGCGCTCGGCGCCGTGGTGGCCGTCGGGGGCGTGGAGTCCGCTGCCCTCGATGCGATCAGCCCGATCCCGACCGACATCCACGCCCAGCTCGTCCATCCTGAAGCTCGCAGCCTGCGCACCTGGCTGTCCACCACCGCTCCCTCTTGGAATGAACGCGGCGTTCTTCCAATAGGTCGGTAGGAACGTCGCGTTCATTCCAAGAGTGGGGGCTGGGAACCCGCACGTCGTGCCCGTAGGTGCATAGGCCGTCGCGGAGGGTTACCTCGGGTGCCACCCCGGGACTACGTTGCGTGATCATCCGCGCCTCCTCGAGGAGGGGACCATGGCGTCGAACCGGGACCTCGAACAGCAAGTGGCGGAACTGACCCAGAAGCTGGAAGCACTGCAAGCCGCGGTGATGCGGCGGGAGGACGTACCTGCCCCGGAGCAGCCCGCGGACCACGCCGCGGACCACGTCGTGTCGCGACGCGGCCTGCTCACCTCGTTGCCCGTCCTCGCCGCGGCCGGCGCCGGCGCGATGGCGCTGAGTGGGCTGACCGCGAGCCCGGCCGCCGCGGCCGCGGGCGACCCGTTGCTGCTCGGCCAGTCCAACGACCCCAGCGACCAGACCACGTCGCTGTTCATGACGAACAGCACCGACTACGCGCTCGACGTGACCACCGGCGGCATCCACGCCTCGACGATGCACATCGGCGACGGCCAGGTGAACGACGACGGCGACCTCACCGTGCTGAGGTACGACGACTACACGCTGTACGTCGAGTGCCGCAACCAGGTCAGCAGCAGCGCGGACCACGGTGGCAGCGCGATCTACGCCGACGGCTTCATGGCGGCCGCCATCGTCGTCGACGGCTACGAGGGGCTACCGAACGGCCAGTCCCAGCCCAACAACGTCACCCCCGGCCTGGGCCTCGACATCACCGGCCACGACTCCAGCCCGGGCATCCACGTCAAGACCGACGCGGCGGAACTGCTGCACGCCTCGCAGGGCGACACCTCGACCTCGACCGACGCGGCGCAGATCGTCACCCACGGCTTGGGCCGCGGCCTGTACGTCCAGTCGGTCAACACCTCCAACGCCAACGGCACGATCACCGGCGTCAACGCAGGCTCCGGTGCTGGCGTGTGGGGGACGAACTCCTCCTCCTCGCACGCCGGCATCGGCGTCGTCGGGGTCGGCGGGACCATCGGGCGGGGCGGGCGCTTCCGCGGCGGCGCCGCGGCCGTCCAGCTGCAGCCCTCCACCGCCTCGACCCACCCCGGCAGCGGCCAGGCCGGCGACCTGTTCGTCGACGCCAGCCACCGCCTGTGGTTCTGCAAGGGCGGCACCACCTGGCACCAGCTCGCCTGACACCGCTGGGTACCCCTTCGTACACGCAATCTTGCGGAACGTCACCGCACGCGCCCGTACGGGTTTACCGTGCCGCTGATCATCTTCCCCGGGGTGCCCAGGAGGTACGCGATGGCGTCGACGCACGACCTCGAGCAGCAGGTGGCCGAGCTGACCCAGCAGGTGGCCGAGCTGAGGGAGTTGCTGGGCAGGCGGGAGGACGTACGCCCTCCCGCCGCTCCCGCGACCCGCGAAGCGAAGGTCTCCCGCCGAGGCCTGCTCACCTCCCTGCCGGCCCTCGCGGCCGCCGGTGCGGGCGCGGCGGCGCTGACCGGTCTCGCCGCGAGCCCCGCCCACGCCGCAGCCGGTGACCCGATGCTGCTCGGCCAGGTCAACGACCCCGGCGGCCAGACCACGTCACTGTCCATGCCGGACGAGACCGACGTCGCGATCGACGTCACGAACGGCGGAATCCACGCCAGCACCATGCACATCGGGGACCAGGCGGAGGGCGACAACGGCGACGTGTACGTCCTGCTGGAGGACCAGATCGCCCTCGCCGTCTACTCCCGCAATCTGGTACGCAGCGCCGTGGAGTGGGGCGGCACAGCCATCTACGCCTCCGGCAAGATGGCGCCGGCCATCTCCCTCGACGCCTGGGACGGCGCCCCCAACGGCGTCGCCCCGCCGTTCGTCACGGTCCCCGGGATCGGCGTCCAGATCGTCGCGCACGACACCAGCCAGGGCATCGTCGCCTCCACCGAGACCGCCGACGTGCTCGACCTCACCCAGTCCGACACGTCCACGACGACCGACGCCGCCCACCTCGTCACTCATGGGCTCGGACGAGGGGTGTACGTCGAGGCCGTCAACACCGCCAACGACAACGGCACCGTCACGGGCGTCAACTACGGCTCGGGCGCCGGCGTGTGGGGCACGAACGCCTCCGCCGTCCACGCCGGCATCGGCGTCGTCGGGGTCGGCGGGACCATCGGGCGGGGCGGGCGCTTCCGCGGCGGCGCCGCGGCCGTCCAGCTGCAGCCCTCTACCGCCTCGACCCACCCCAGCAGCGGCCAGGCCGGCGACCTGTTCGTCGACGCCAGCCACCGCCTGTGGTTCTGCAAGGGCGGCACCACCTGGCACCAGCTCGCCTGACGCCTTACTAGAGGGGGTGCCACATGTGGCGGTGCGGGAGGCCGGCGTCGTCGAACTCCGCGCCGAAGGCGACGTACCCGAGCCGCTCGTAGAACCCCAGCGCGTGCGTCTGCGCGCCGAGGTAGACCAGGTGCAGGCCGCGCTCGGCGGCGCGGGACTCCAGGGCGCGTACGAGCTGCGCGCCGACCCCCGCCCCGCGCAGCGAGCCCAGCACGGCGATGCGGCCCAGGTGCCCGACGGGGCCCAGCGCCGCGTCGAGCCCGAGGAAGCCCGGCTCCTCGATGACGAGGCGCCCGGCGCCGACGTACTCCTCGCCACGCAGCGCCACCACGTGGTCCGCAGTCGCGTCCCGCTCGTCTCGTTCGAGGTCGAGCGGGACGCCCTGCTCCTCGACGAAGACGACGTAGCGCACCCGCAGCGCACCCGCGAGGTCCAGCGAGGACTCGGCCAGTTTGACCGATACCTCGGGGAGGCCCACGTACGGCATCCTGCCAGCGTGACCCGGCGAGAGCGGCTGCGGTTCTGGGAGCACCCGCCAGGGCCGGTCTTCCACGCGCTGCTGGTCCCCCTCGGCCTGGCACTCCTCTGGAACGCCAGCCTGCCCGGCGACGACTTCCTGCTCATCATGGTCGTGACGTTCCTCGTGGTGCTCGCCGCGGTGGTCTGGGCTGTCCGCGTCCTCGCCTTCATCGCGACCAGACGGCGCTTCTCCTGGTGGCTGGTCGTCGCGCCCGTGGCCGGTCTGGTCGTCCTGTCGCTCGACGTGACGAACCTGCCGCTTCAGGCACGCTTCCAGCTCAGCCGCACCGCGTTCGACCGGTCGGCGACGGCCTCGTCCCCGGAGACCGAGGCCCGCCAGCGGATCGGGCTGTACACGATCCAGTGGGTGTCCGACGAGGGCGACCAGATCCTGTACAGCGAGGTCCACGGCTGCGACATGCTCTGCGACGCCGGGTTCCTGTACGCCCCCCACGGTGCGCGCGCCGACGCCGGCATGACCGTCTCGCACCTCACCGGGCCGTGGTACACCTACGTCGACGAGGGTTGAGAGAGGACCTGCGGCCCTACCGCCGCGCCGAGCACCCGGCGCAGGCTGGACGGTCGTGAGCATCCGTGCCTGGATCCTGGTCGCGGCGACAGCCGTGGGGCTCGCCCTCGCTGTCTCGCCCGCGGCGGCGCAGCAGCCGCCGCCGAGCTCGCCCCAGGACGAGGGCAACGAGCCGAACATCACCTACCGCGACGCCAGCGGCGATGTCCACGTCGTGCGGTTCGTCGACTGGCGCATCGAGGACATCCGGCTCAACGCCGGCGACCACGACATCAGCAGCCCGGGCTGGCCGAAGGCGACGGGGACGCCGTACGGGTACTCCAGTGCGATCGACCCGACCAAGCCCGAGGAGCACGTCGTCTACCGCGCGGCCAACGGTCACGTCATCGAGCTCTGGAAGCAGGACTACGCCGAGACGACCTGGCACAAGACCGACCTGACCAGCGCCGCCGGCACCAAGGCACGCAGCGCCGGCGACCCGCTGGGCTGGAGCTACGACACGTTGGGCCGGCAGTGGGTCGTCTACCGCGCGACCAACGGCCACCTCCACGGGCTCACGTGGACCAGGGCCGGCGACCACTGGAAGGACCTCGACCTCACCCGGGCCGCCCGCACGAGGGTCAAGGCGTCGGCCGACCCCACCGAGTTCGTCGACAGCACGGGAGCCACCCCCCGGGCGGTGCTCGTCTACCGCGGCACCGACCGGCACGTCCACCTGCTCGCGTGGACCGTCGGCGGCGCCTGGACGGCCTGGCACGACAGCGACGTGTCCGCACTCGCCCACTGGACGGGCAAGCCGTACGGACGTCCGTACGGCTGGGCCAGCGAGCCGTCGGCCACGACCCACGCGGTCCTCAACGTGACGGTCCGGACCGTCACCGGTCACGTCGAGCAGCTCTTCGGCGGCCACGGCCAGGCCTGGCGGCGCCACGACCTGACCATCGCGTCGGGGGCGACCGTCCGCGCGGTCAGCGACGTCCAGGGCACCGTCGGCCAGGACACCAGCTTCGGATACGCCGCCCTCGTCCAGTACGTCGGCGCCGACAAGCACCTCTACCGGATGGTCCTGCCGGCCGACCTCACCGGCCACCCCAACAACCGTGCCCTGTTCGCGGCCAGTCGCGCCGGGCTGTGGTTCCAGGACGGCCGCAGCGGCTACACGAGCTTTCTCGTCGGCCGGCACCTGTGGGTGTCCCAGGACGAGTGGGACCAGGGCGTCACGCAGGCCCTGGACCTGTCCGCCGGGTACGGCCCGCCGAGCTACCCGTACCCGGCCCCCGGGACCGGTACCGGCGGCTACTTCACGCCTGAGCCCTGAGCACGTCGAGGGCGTGCTGGAGGTCCGCCGGGTACGGCGAGCTGAAGGACACCGGCTCCCCCGTCGTGGGGTGCGCGAACGACAGGCGTACCGCGTGCAGCCACTGCCGCTGCAGCCCCAGCCGGGCTGCCAGTGCGGGGTCGGCGCCGTAGGTGAGGTCGCCGACGCAGGGGTGGCGCAGGGCGGCCAGGTGCACCCGGATCTGGTGCGTGCGCCCGGTCTCGAGGTGGATCTCCAGCAGGGACGCCCCCCGGAACGCCTCGAGGGTGTCGTAGTGGGTCACGCTCGGCTTGCCGCCCGCCACGACCGCCCAGCGGTAGTCGTGCACCGGGTGCCGGTCGATCGGCGCGTCGATCGTCCCGCGCGACGGGTCGAGGTGACCCTGCGCCAGCGCGTGGTAGACCTTGTCGACGCTGCGCTGCCGGAAGGCGTCCTTGAGCACCGAGTACGCCCGCTCGCTCTTGGCCACCACCATGACCCCCGACGTCCCGACGTCGAGGCGGTGGACGACCCCCTGCCGCTCGGCGGCGCCCGACGTCGACACCCGGTACCCGGCGGCCGCCAGCCCCTGGACGACGGTCGGCCCCGTCCAGCCCGGGCTCGGGTGCACCGCGACCCCGACCGGCTTGTCGACGACCACGATGTCCGGGTCGTCGTAGAGGATGGCGAGCCCGGGTACGTCCTGCGGCACGGCGACCTCGACCGCCGGCGCGGCGGGGAGCGTCACCTCCAGCCAGGCGCCGGCGTGCAGCCGCTCGCTCTTGCCCACCGGCGCACCGTCGAGGAGCACCAGCCCCTGACCGGCGAGCTCGGCGGCGCGCGTACGGCTCAGCCCGAACAGCCGCGCCAGCCCCGCGTCGACCCGCTCCCCCTCGAGCCCGTCGGGCACCGGCAGCGCGCGTACGTCGGGCCCGTCACTCATGCGCCGCACCCCGCCGGGACCCGTCGAACTCCACCCCGAACAGCGCGAGCAGGACCATCCCGATCGCCGAGCAGGTGATGGCGGAGTCGGCAAGGTTGAACACCGCGAAGTGCTGGGGGTGGATGAAGTCCACGACGTGTCCCTGGAAGAGCCCCGGCGCGCGGAAGATGCGGTCGGTGAGGTTCCCGACGGCGCCGCCGAGCAGGCCGCCGAGGCAGAGCGCCCACAACGTCGAGCCGAGGTTGCGGCTGCTGCGCAGGATGACCACGACGACGACCACGGCGATGAGCGTGAACAGCCAGGTCGAGCCCGTGCCCAGCGAGAACGCCGCGCCCGGGTTGCGCGTGTAGGTGATGGTGAGCCAGCCCCCGAGCAGGCGGATGTCCGCGTGCGTCGCCATGACGTGCACGACGATCGCCTTGCTGACCTGGTCGAGCACCCACACCGCGGCGGCGACCCCGAGGACGACCGGCAGGAGGGTGCCCCGCTTGTCGGTGGTCACGCTCTAGCGGCGCTCCTCGCGCTGCTTGTCCTCCTTGCACAGGGTCGCCCGCGGGAACGCCTGCAGCCGGCGCTTCCCGATCGGGTTCCCGCAGACCTCGCACACGCCGTACGTCCCGTCGGCGATCCGCTTGAGCGCCCGCTCGGTCTGGTCGAGCATGTCGCGGCTGTTCGCCGCGAGCGACATCTCGTGCTCCCGCTCGAAGGTCTTCGTCCCGGCGTCGGCCTGGTCGTCGCCCGCCCCGTCGCCGGAGTCGCGCAGCAGGTCCGCGAGGCCCTCCTCCGCGACGGCGATCTCACTGCGCAGCCGGGCCAGCTCGCTCTCGAGCTCGGTACGTACCTCCGCGAGCTCCGCCGCCGTCCACGGTGACTCGTCCTCGCGCACGACCAGCGCCTGGGGGGCGACCTTCTTCGCCGGCGCAGCCTTCGCCGGGGCAGCCTTCGCCGGGGTGGTCTTGGCCGGGGCCTTCGCGGGCGCAGTCTTGGCCGCCGCCTTGGTCGCCGTCTTGGTCGCCGCCTTGGCCGGCGCTGCCTTCGCGGGAGCCTTGGCAGCAGTCTTCGTTGCTGCCGACTTCGTTGCTGCCGACTTCGCGGGGGCCTTGGCCGCCGTCTTGGCGGGAGCCTTCGCTGGGGACTTCACCGGGGTCTTGGCGGCCTTCGCTGCCGTCTTTGTCGCCGTCTTTGCCGCCGTCTTCGCGGGAGCCTTCGCGGCCGCCTTTGCCGCTGCCTTGGCAGGCGCCTTGACCGCAGCCTTTGCCGTCTTGGTCCCTGCCTTCTTCGCCGGCGCCTTCGCGGCCTTCGCGGGGGCCTTCGCCGCCGTGGCGGCGGGAGCCTTGGCCGCCTTCGCGGCCGGCGCCTTCGCGGCCTTCGCCGCAGCCTTTGCCGCCGTCTTCGGCGGGGCCTTGGCGGGGGTCTTGGCCGCCTTGGCGGGGGTCTTGGCCGCAGACGCGGTGGCCGTGCGCTTGGCCGGGGACGTACGGGTGGCCGCCTTGACGACCTCGCCCAGGGCTCGCCGGACCCGCCCAGCGGCGCTGGTGCTCTCGGCCATCGACGTGTCCCCTCGTGCCGATCATGATCACGTACGGTTGCGGAAGGATAGGTTGCTCACACGTTCAACGGCAATCCGACGCGCTGCCGTCCGCCGGGTTAGGCGTCGGAGGGTCGATCGACCGACGGACGCCTAACAGGTCCGAGGAGGCCAGCGGGCCCGGTCCAGCTGTTAGGCGTGGGAGGGTCGATCGACCGACGGACGCCTAACACCTGGGCCAGGGAGCGGGCGGCTCGCTTACGATAGGTGACCGACCTGTACGGCGTTGACGGGGCCATCACCTCCGAGCCGCCGGAAGAACGGGCGCCGGGTGAGAGCCGGGCGCCTCACTAGACCCGGCAGCAGGCGACCTCGAGTGGGGTGCGCGTGCGCACCCAAGGAGGGTGGTACCGCGGGACCCGGGCGCGGCACGGGGCTCGTCCCTCCGCCGAGACGAGCCACCCCGAGGGGCCCGCTGTGGCGAAGGACCACCCGATGTACGCCGCCGTCCCGGCGCAGGTCGACCTGCCCGCCCTGGACCAGCAGGTGCTGGCCTTCTGGGACGCCCACGACGTGTTCCGGCGCAGCGTGGCCGCCTCGGCGGGCCGTCCGCCGTGGATCTTCTACGAGGGCCCGCCGACCGCCAACGGGATGCCCGGCACCCACCACGTCGAGGCGCGCGTCTTCAAGGACCTCTTCCCGCGCTACCGGACGATGAAGGGCTACCACGTCCCCCGCAAGGCCGGCTGGGACTGCCACGGCCTGCCGGTCGAGCTCGCCGTCGAGCAGGAGCTCGGCTTTCGCGTGAAGGGCGACATCGAGGCGTACGGCGTCGCCGAGTTCAACGCCCGCTGCCGCGAGAGCGTCGTGCGCCACGTCGACGCCTTCGTCGAGATGACCCGGCGGATGGGCTACTGGGTCGACCTCTCCCAGGCGTACTGGACGATGGACCCCTCCTACGTCGAGTCGGTGTGGTGGTCTCTCAAGCGGATCTGGGACGCCGGGCTGCTGGTCCAGGACCATCGCGTGACGCCGTACTGCCCCCGCTGCGGCACCGGCCTGTCCGACCACGAGCTGGCCCAGGGCTACGAGACCGTGGTCGACCCCTCGGTCTACGTCCGCTTCCCGCTCACCTCCGGGCCGCTGGCCGGCCGGGCGTCGCTGCTGGTGTGGACCACGACGCCGTGGACGCTGGTCTCCAACACCGCGGTCGCCGTGCACCCGGACGTGACCTACGTGGTCGCGACCGACGGCGAGGAGCGCCTCGTCGTCGCCGAGCCGCTGCTGGGGGCCGCCCTCGGCGAGGGGTGGACCATCGAGACGACGTACGCCGGCCGCGACCTCGAGCGCTGGACCTACGACCCCCCGTTCGGCCTCGTCGACATCCCGGACGCGCACTACGTCGTGCTCGCCGACTACGTGACGACCGACGACGGCTCCGGCCTGGTCCACCAGGCGCCGGCCTTCGGTGCGGACGACCTCGCGGTCTCGCGGGCGTACGGCCTGCCCGTCGTCAACCCCGTCCTGCCGGACGGCCGCTTCGCCGAGGACGTGCCGCTGGTCGGCGGGACGTTCTTCAAGAAGGCCGATCAGGCCCTGGTGGCCGACCTCCAGCAGCGCGGGCTGCTGGTCAAGCACCAGCCCTACGAGCACGCCTACCCGCACTGCTGGCGCTGCCACACCGTCCTCATCTACTACGCGCAGCCGTCCTGGTACATCCGCACCACCGCGATCAAGGACGCGCTGCTGCGCGAGAACGAGCGCACCAACTGGTACCCCGACACCATCAAGTGGGGCCGCTACGGCGACTGGCTGCACAACAACATCGACTGGGCGCTCTCGCGCAACCGCTACTGGGGCACCCCGCTGCCCATCTGGGTCTGCGGCGAGGGCCACCAGACATGCGTCGCCTCCCGTGCCGAGCTCGGCGAGCTCGCCGGCCGGGACCTCTCCGAGCTCGACCCGCACCGGCCCTACGTCGACGACGTGACCCTCCCCTGCCCGCAGTGCGGCGAGCAGGCCCGCCGCGTACCCGAGGTGATCGACGCCTGGTACGACTCCGGGTCGATGCCCTTCGCCCAGTGGGGGTACCCGCACGCCGAGGGCAGCGCCGAGGCGTTCGAGGCGGCGTACCCGGCGAACTACATCTGCGAGGCGATCGACCAGACCCGCGGCTGGTTCTACACGCTGATGGCGGTCGGCACGCTCGTCTTCGACCGCTCCAGCTACGAGGACGTCGTCTGCCTCGGCCACATCCTCGCCGAGGACGGCCGCAAGATGAGCAAGCACCTCGGCAACATCCTCGAGCCGATCCCGCTGATGGACACCCACGGCGCGGACGCCGTGCGCTGGTTCATGGCCGCCACCGGCTCGCCGTGGCTGCCGCGGCGCATCGGGCACACGGCGCTGCAGGACATCGTGCGCAAGGTGCTGCTGACGTACTGGAACACGGTCGCGTTCCAGTCGCTGTACGCCCGCGCGGCCGGCTGGTCGCCCGCCGACGGCGCGCCCCCCCTCGCCGAGCGCGGCGTCCTCGACCGCTGGGCGCTGTCCGAGGCGCACCGCCTCGCGCGCGACGTCGACGCGGCGCTGGAGGTCTACGACACCCAGAAGGCGGGCCGGCTGCTGACCGCCTTCGTCGACGACCTGTCCAACTGGTACGTGCGCCGCTCCCGGCGACGCTTCTGGCGCGGCGAGCCCGCCGCGCTGGCCACCCTGCACGAGTGCCTGCGCACCCTCACCCTGGTGCTCGCCCCGCTGACCCCGTTCGTCACCGAGCGGGTGTGGCAGGACCTGTTCGCGGCCACCTCGGCCGACGAGCCCGCCTCGGTGCACCTCGCGGCGTGGCCCGCGACCGACCCTGCCGTGGTCGACGACACCCTGGCCGCCCGGGTGGGTCTGGTCCGCCGCCTCGTCGAGCTCGGCCGCTCGGCGCGGGCGGAGTCGCGCATCCCGACCCGCCAGCCGCTCGGGCGCGCCCTCGTCGCCTCGCCCGGCTGGGCCGACCTGCCCGCGGACCTGCGCGCCGAGGTCGCCGAGGAGCTCAACGTCGCCTCGCTGGAGAGCCTGTCCGGGGCCGCCGGCGAGCTCGTGGACGTCAGCGCCAAGGGCAACTTCCGCTCCCTCGGCAAGCGTTTCGGCCAGCGCACGCCGCTGGTCGCTGCCGCCATCGCCGCCGCCGACGCGGGAGCGCTCGCCGCCGCGCTGCGCTCCACCGGCTCGGCCACGGTGACCGTGGACGGCGGGCCGGTCGAGGTCGGCACCGACGACGTGGTCCTGTCGGAGACGCCGCGCTCGGGCTGGGCCGTTGCCGCCGACGCCGCCGACACGGTCGCGCTCGACCTCACCATCACGCCGGCGCTGCGCCGGGCCGGGCTCGCCCGCGAGGCCGTACGGCTGATCCAAGATGCCCGCAAGGCGAGCGGCCTCGACGTCTCCGACCGGATCTCGCTGTCCTGGCTGGCCGAGGGCGAGACCGCGGAGGCGATGCGCGAGCACGGCGGGCTGGTCGCCGAGGAGGTCCTCGCCACCTCGATGGCCGAGCAGGTGGGCGGCGGCGGCGAGTTCGGCGACCCCGACCTCGGCCTGCGCTTCTGGCTCGCCAGGGCGTGAGGCCGGCTCAGCTGCCCAGGGCTCGGAACACCTCGAGCTCCTCGACCGAGACGGCGGTGGAGCACCACGACGACGTCGAGGACAACCGCACCCAGCGAGCGTTGACCGTCGGGAAGACCACCTGGCCCGGGCCCTCGGTGTTGGGGAGGTCGACCGAGGCGACGGTCGTGTAGGAGCTGCCGGTCGTGCTCACGAGGACGTTGGTGTGGTGCGGCCCGCAGCCCGCCCGCGAGAACACCCGCACGGTGTCGACCGGGGTGCTCGCCCCGAGGTCGACGAGCAGGCTCTGGGGGGCGCTGGTCGTCGGCGCGCTCGCCGAGGACCACCACGTCGCCGAGCTGCCGTCGGTCGCCGCCGTCGCAGGGTGGCCGGACGCGGTCATCGAGCCGGCCGTCGGGTGCGCCCGAGCGAGGTCGACGCGCGGTGCGAACCGGTCGTACACCGCGAACTCCTGGATGCTCACCCAGTCGGTGCTCACCCCGTAGACCCCGGTCACGGTCAGCCGGACGTAGCGCGCGCTCACCGTCGTGGCGAAGTCGTCGAGGCGGACCCCCGTCGCGGTGTTCGTCGTCCGGTCGACGACGGTGGTCCACGTCTTGTTGTCCGTGGACGTCTGCACGCGGTAGCGATAGGCCCGGTCCTGATAGGGGACGAGCATCGAGTTGCTCAGGCGGTACGTCGACCCGAGGTCGATCGTCACCGACTGCGGGAAGGTCTCCGCCGACCACCGCGTCGTGACGTTGCCGTCGTCGACGTGGGTGGCCTCGTTGCCGGTCTGCTGGGCCGTCGCGGTGACCGGGCGGCCGGTCGAGGGGCTGCTCGTCAGGCCGGCGACCGCGCTGCCGGCCATCAGGAACGCCCCGACGCAGAACGGCTGGGAGTCGGTGTTGACCGTGCCCGACGAGGTCGACGTCGGCGCCGTGCGCGGGGCGGTGCCCGTATAGGACGCGCCCGGTCCGGAGGCCGCGGCCTGGCAGTCGGTCACGAACCCGCTGGGCTGCAGGGCGATCGAGGTCAGCCCCTGCCACGCCTTCGCGACGACCGGCAGGTACGTCGGCGCGTCCAAGATGCCCGCCCTGATGCCGTACGCGAGCGCGTAGGTGATCAGCGCCGTACCACTCGTCTCCGGCGTCGGGAACAGCGCCGCGTCCTCGAGGCTGGAGCGCCACATGCCGTCGCTGCCCTGCAGCGGGCGCAGGTGGGCGGCCATCGTCTGGAGCATCGAGGAGTACATGGCGCGATGCGGGTCGTTCGCGGGCAGCGCCTCGAGGACGTTCGCCATGGCGGCGATCACCCAGCCGTTGCCCCGCGACCAGAAGACGAGCTTGCCGTTGGCGTCCTTCGCCCCGATGAACGTGCAGTCGCGGTACCAGAGGCCCTGCGAGGCGTCGTACAGGCCCGGCTGCGCCACGGTGCGCCCGCTGCAGCGGCTGCTCGTGCCGCCCGAGTCACGGGCCCAGGTGTAGAAGGCGTCCATCTTGGCCAGGTAGGCGCTGTTGCCGGTGCGGACCGCCCACCGCGGGAAGTCCGGCAGCCCCATGAACAACGCGTCGATCCAGTCGTAGCGCGACACCGGCAGGTTCGTGAGATCCGCGGCCATGGTCGCGTCGGCGGCCGTCAGCGAGGCGGCCGAGTTGATCGCGTGCAGGTCGTAGTACGTCTCGGCCGCCTTGATCGAGTTCGGGTCGATCTCGTAGACGTTCGTCGAGATGCCCCACGCGTTCGACGTACCCCAGGCCATGCCGTCGGACAGGTAGCGCGAGTCGCCGGACGCGCGGTAGAGCGCCTGAACGCCCTGGAAGTACGTCGCCCACGACCACCCGTTCTTGGGCGTCAGCGTCGTGGTGGCGTACGTCCCCCGGTAGTAGTCGGCAGCCCGCATCGTCGCCGCGAGGACCTGGGAGTGACGGGGCAGGTCGACGGTGGCCGACACGGCGGCCGCCGAGGCCGCGGGTGCTGCGAACGGGGCCACGAGCGCCGCGGCGGCCAGCACGACGAGCCCTGCATGCAAGCGTCGGACAGCCATGGGGCACCCCCTTCGCGCAGGCTACGCGCGCGCCGCCGAGGCGCCCAGGGACCAAGGGCCCGGGGTCGATTCAAGTTCGGCATTCGCGCTGCCGAAACGGGAGGAAGGTCGGAGGATCCGGACGCCCCCGGGATCCACGGCCACCAGTGGAGGACCGCATGTCGATCAACACCATGCCCCTCGGCGGGCCGAGCCTTGCTGGGCTCACGCTCAAGGCGCACGCCGTGGCCGTCCCCGCGCTGTCCAGCCACGTCCGTCCTGCTCTGGTGCTGGCCGAGCAGGACGCGCGACGGCTGCTGGACGCCGCTCGCTCCCACGAGGTCACCCGTGGCGGGCTCTTCGCCTGCTCCCCCGCAGGCGTCCAGGTCTGGGACCGCCCCTGGACCGCTCCCGACTCACCGGGCGACGCCGTCCATCTCGGGTCGGTCGACTGGAGCTACGACACCCCGGTCAAGCACTACGTGACGATCTACCGCGCGATGGTGACCGCCGCCGGCGTCGAGCGTGGCGTCACGACCGAGACCGTGCTCAAGGCCGTGCTCGACCTGACCGGGATCCCCCTCGATGGCGCGCGGATCACGATGGCGATCCCGCCGCCGCGCGACCCCTTCCGCCGTACCGCCTGACACCCGGCCGGCTCAAGCCCCTCCACCGCTGGACCACTGTCGGGACCCCGGCCTGCCCCGGGTCCCGACAGTGTCGGCTGCCACCTCAATCCATGCCCACCTGTGGCGGCCAGTACGTCACTCCCCGCCCCCCGAGTGACGGACAACCCGCCACATGTGGGAGGTGGGTGGGTTCAGTCGGCCTGGGCCGGCGGTCCGGACGGGGCGTCCGGGACCGGGGCCGGCGCGGGAGCGGGCGCGAACGGGCGGGGCTGGGGCACCGGCTGCGCGGGCGGCGCGACCTGGACGCCGGGCTGGGCCGGGGGCGCGGAAGGCGCCTGGACCGGCGGCGCGGAAGGCGCCTGAACCGGCGGCGCGGACGGCGGCTGAGCCTGGGGGGCCGACGGCGGCGAAGCCGGGGGGGCCGACGGGGCCTGGGTGGACGGTGCCGGCGCGGACGGCGGCGGGGCAGGGGGCGCGGGAGGTGGCGCGCTGGGTGGGGTCGCCGACGGCGGGGTCGAGGGCGCCGGCGCGGTCTGCGTGGCGACCGACGGCGGGATGGGCGGGGCGGCCGTGCCGCGCGAGTCCAGCTCGCGCAGCTGGCCCTCGAGGTAGCTGCGCAGGCGAGTCCGGTACTCGCGCTCGAAGGCGCGCAGCTCGTCCACCTTGGCCTGCAGGACGCTGCGCTGGGCCTCCAGGTCCGCCGTGAGCCGGGCCTGCTCCCCCCGGGCCTCGTCGAGGATGCGCTGCGCCTCGACCTTGGCCAGGTTCACGTGCTCGTCGGCGGTCTTCTGGGCCAGCTCGAGCATGCGGACGGCGGCGTCGGTCGGGGGCGGCCCGGCGGGAGCCGCGACCGGGGGCGCCATGGGCGCCGGCGCGGGCGCCTCCGGGGCCGGGGCGGGGGCCGCCACCGCGCCCGGACGCGCCGCGGCCGTGCGCAGCTCCTCGTTGTCCCGCAGGAGCCGGCCGAGCTCCCCCTCGACCTCGTCGAGGAAGGCGTCGACCTCGTCCATCTTGTAGCCCTGGGTGAGCCGGACGACCGTGAACTGCTTGGCGGCGACGTCCGCAGGAGTGAGAGGCATGGCGCGTGCTCCAGAGGGTCGGGAGGGGCTTCCGGGCGCAAAGCCTACTGAACGTCACCCTGCGATCGACGGGATGTCACACACTCATGAGGGTTCCCGCGATGATCCCGATCACCACGATCTGCACGAACAGCAGCAGGATCAGCATCGAGAGGTCGAGCACGACCCCCCCGAGGCGCAGCGGCGGGACGATGCGCCGCACGAACTTCACGGCCGGATCGGTGACCGTGTACGTCACCTCGACAACGATGAGCATGATCCCGCGGGGGGTGTAGTCCCGCGCGAACATGAACACCCAGTCCATGACGAAGCGGAAGAGCAGGAAGAGGAAGAAGATCCAGCCGACGTAGCTGATGATCTCGCCGAGCAGCCTCACCGACCGCGCACCTGTGGGCTCACGACTGGTTGAAGAAACCGCCCTCGGCGAGGCGCGCCTTCTCCTCGGCCGTCACGGTGACGTTGGCCGGGGACAGCAGGAACACCTTGGCCGTGACCCGCTCGATGGTCCCGTGCAGGCCGAACACCAGGCCCGCCGCGAAGTCGACCAGCCGCTTGGCGTCGGTGTCGTCCATGTCGGTGAGGTTCATGATCACCGGCGTGCCGTCGCGGTAGTACTCCCCGACCGTACGGGCGTCGTTGTAGTTGCGCGGGTGCAGCGTCGTGATGCGGTAGGAGTCGACGACGTCGCGCCCCTCCGGGCGCGGGGCGCGCGAGGCGGGGGCGGGCGCCGGCCGCGCAGCGACGTAGGGCTTGTCCTCGCGCACGGGAGTCAGGGTGCGGGTGGGACGGGTCTCGTGGGCCTCGTGGACGTCCTCGTCATAGCCGTCGTCGTAGACGTCGGCGGCCTCGTCCTCGACGAGTCCGAGGTACACGCCCATCTTGCGCATCGCGCCGGCCATGGTGACCCTTTCGACCTGCTCTGGCGAGCCGTTACCGCGGTCGAGACTACCCGAGCGCGGGCCGGGGCCCGAGAAGCGCCGTCCCGATCCGCAGGTGTGTCGCACCCGCCCGGACCGCCTGCTCCAGGTCGCCCGACATCCCTGCCGAGCGCCAGGTCGCGGCGGGATGAGTCCGCAGCAGGTGCTCGTGCACCTCGGCCAGCCGGGCGAAGGCCGCCGCCGGGTCCGCCCCCAGCGGCGCGACGGCCATCACCCCGCGCAGCCGCAGCCGCTCGCTGCCGGCGACGGCGGCGGCGAGGGCGGGTACGTCGGCCGCCGAGGCCCCGCCGCGCCCCTCGACGTCCTCGAGCCCGACCTGGACGAGCACGTCGAGGTCGCGCCCCGCGCGAGCCGCCCCGTGCTCCAGCGCGGCCACCAGGCGCATCCGGTCGACCGACTGCACGACGTGGGCGTAGCGGGCCACGGACGCCGCCTTGTTGGCCTGCAGCTGCCCGACGAAGTGCCAGGTGAGGTCGAGGTCGGCCAGCGCGGCGGCCTTCGGGGCCGCCTCCTGGTCGCGGTTCTCGCCGACGTCGCGGACACCGAGCGCGGCGAGACGGCGGACGTCCTCGGCCGGCCAGGTCTTGGTGATGGCGACCAGGGTCAGCTCCGCCGGGTCACGTCCGGCATCGGCGCAGGCCCGGGCGATCCGCTCCCGTACGTCGGCCAGGTTGGCGGCGAGCTCGTCCCGCCGGGCGTCCTCGCTCATGGCGCCCGCCACACGAGGCCGGCGAAGCGGCCGGTGTCCTTGTCGCGGCGATAGGAGAAGTACCGCTCGTCCTCCAGCGTGCACACCGGGCTGACCTCGACCGACGCGACCCGGCCGGCGAGGTGCGCGGCGAGACCGGCCCGCAGGTCCAGCGACGGCGTCCCCCACCGGGTGGTGGCGGCGCTGCCCGGGACGGCGGCGTCCACCGCGTCGCGCAGGTCCGCGGGGACCTCGTAGCAGCCGCCGCAGATGGCCGGGCCGAGCCGTACGTCGACCCGCGCGGGGTCTGCACCGAGCCCGGCCATCGCGTCCAGGGCCGCGTCGACGACGCCGAGCCGTACGCCCTCCCGCCCGGCGTGCGCCACCCCCACGACCCCGGCGGCGGGGTCGGCCAGCAGGACCGGCACGCAGTCGGCGACGAGGACGGCGAGGGCCAGCCCCGGGCGGTCGGTGACGAGCGCGTCGACCTCCGGGGCGGCGGCGGGCACCTCGCGCACGACGGCGACGCCGCGCCCGTGCACCTGGCGCATGAAGGCCAGCGCCGCGGCGTCGATGGAGCCGAGCAGCGCGGCGCGGTTGGCCGCGACGTTGCGCGGGTCATCGCCGACGTGCTCGGCGAGGTTGCCGTCGGAGGCGTCGGTGAACCGGTACCCGCTCACCCGGCTCAACGCTGTCAGCTACTTGAGGAAGTCGGGCACGTCCAGGTCGTCCTCGGCGCCGGCCGTGTCGTCGAAGACGATCGGGCGGCGCACCCGGGCCGGCTCGCTCGGCAGCTGGACGGTGCGCTCCGGCTGCCCCGTCTCCTCGCCCGCTTCCCCGGCGGGCGAGGCCGGCGGCTCGGTGGCCGGGGCCGGCGACAGCGCCGGCGCCGGGACCGGCAGGTCCTCGTCGGAGCGCAGCGGCTTGGTACGCGCCTTCGGCTCCCCGCCGTCGAACCCCGCGGCGATGACCGTCACCCGGACCTCATCGCCCAACGCGTCGTCGATGACCGCACCGAAGATGATGTTCGCCTCGGGGTGCGCCGCCTGCTGGACCAGGCCGGCGGCCTCGTGGATCTCGAAGAGGCCGAGGTCGGAGCCGCCGGAGATCGACAGCAGCACGCCGCGCGCTCCCTCGATGGAGGCCTCGAGCAGCGGGCTGGACACGGCCATCTCGGCGGCGGCCGCGGAGCGGCCCTCGCCGCGGGCGTGGCCGATGCCCATGAGCGCCGAGCCCGCGCCGCTCATGATCGACTTCACGTCGGCGAAGTCGAGGTTGATCAGCCCCGCGGTCGTGATGAGGTCGGTGATGCCCTGCACACCCGAGAGCAGGACCTGGTCGGCGGAGCGGAAGGCGTCGAGCGCGCTCACGTTGCGGTCGCTGATCGACAGCAGGCGGTCGTTGGGGATGACGATGAGCGTGTCGACCTCGGCCCGCAGGTCCTCGATGCCGGACTCGGCCTGGGTCTGGCGGCGGCGTCCCTCGAAGGAGAAGGGTCGAGTGACGACGCCGACGGTCAGGGCGCCCAGCTCTCGGGCGATGCGCGCGACGACCGGCGCGCCCCCGGTGCCGGTCCCGCCACCCTCGCCGGCGGTGACGAAGACCATGTCGGCCCCCTTGAGGACCTCCTCGATCTCATCGGCGTGGTCCTCGGCGGCGCGCCGGCCGATCTCGGGGTCGGCCCCGGCCCCGAGACCGCGGGTCAGGTCGCGGCCGACGTCGAGCTTGACGTCGGCGTCGCTCATGAGCAGCGCCTGGGCGTCGGTGTTCACCGCGATGAACTCCACGCCGCGCAGGCCCACCTCGATCATCCGGTTCACCGCGTTGACGCCGCCTCCGCCGATCCCGACGACCTTGATGACCGCGATGTAGTTCTGCGGAGCTGCCATCCCACGCCTCCGAACAGCCTCACCCTCAGGTTGAGGGTAATAGTTATGTCATGTTGAGGGTTAGGGAGGACCGTAGGGGACTCGGGGCGCGAGAGGCAAGTTCCCGGGCCACCTTGGGCGGCCAGGAACCATGCTGCACACCCGATCTGGGCCGCATCTGTGACGAATCAGACGAATCAGACGCTCGACCGGTGCGGTGTCACGGCGTGACGGTCGGTGCCGTCGGCGCGCTGACGTCGAAGGTCCTCGCACTCGGGTGCAGCCGCTGCAGCGCCGCAAGGACCCGCGCCTTGAGCGCGACGTCGCTCGGACCGCCCCAGAACACGGTGGCGCCGCTCTTGAGGTCCAGGCGCATGTCGGTGGGGTCGAACACCGCGATCTGGGTGGTCGTGCGCAGCAGCGGGACGGGGAGGGTCTGCGCCACGCTCAGTGCCGCGCTCACCTCCTGCGGGGTCGCGTCGGTCATGTCCAGGCCGACGTGCGGATAGGGCGCCCCCGGCGAGGCGTTCGCGAAGTCGACCCCCGAGGCGTCGATGAGCCGCGGCTGACCGGCGCGCATGACGACGGCGACCGGCACCCGGTCGGTGACGACGATGCGCACGGTGTGCGGCCAGGACTGGCGCACGTCGACGTCGGCGACGGTCGGCAGCTGCGCCACCCGGTGCGCGATCGCGCGCAGCCGCACCTTCAGCAGCGGCCGCCCGAGTGGGACCCGCGCGACCTGGCGGACCTCGGCCGCGCTGGTGCGCTTGCCGGTGACCACCTCGACGGAGCTGACGGAGAAGTAGCGCGACCAGCCCACGGCCCACACCGCGACGAGCACGACGGCGAGCACGAGCACGATGACGCTGCGCCGGACCCGTCGCCGGCGGCGCTCGCGCCGGGCTCGCTCGCTCGAGCGCTGCACGAAGGGACGTACGTCGGTCGCGGTCATCAGCCCTCCGCCTGCAGCAGGGCCACGACCTCGGGCCCGATCATGGTCACGTCCCCGGCGCCGAGGGTGAGCACGAGGTCCCCCGGTCGCGCCCGCTGCGCCAGCCGCGGCGCCACGGCCGACCACGACGGCTCGAAGCTCACCCGCTCCGGCGGCAGGGGCACGGCAGCCGCCACCGACTCCCCCGACGCCCCCGGCACCGGGTCCTCCCCCGCCGGGTAGACCTCGAGCACCGTGACGTCGTCGGCGAGCGCCAGGGCCTGGCCGAACTCCTGCCGGAACGCGGCGGTCCGCGAGTAGCGGTGCGGCTGGAAGGCCACGACCAGCCGCCCCTCCCCCGCCACCTGGCGCGCCGCGGTCAGCGTCGCGCGGATCTCGGTCGGGTGGTGGGCGTAGTCGTCGTAGACACGTACGCCGCGCCCGGACCCCTTGAGCTCGAAGCGGCGGCGGGTCCCGGTGAAGCCGGCGAGTCCGTCGCGCAGGTCCGGCCACGGCAGCCCCAGCCCGAGGCCGGCCGAGAGGGCGGCGGCGGCGTTGGCCGCGTTGTGCCGGCCGGCGAGGCGCAAGGTGAGGCTGCCGAGGCGGCGACCGTGGTGCACGACCTCGCAGCGCGACCCCGGTCCGGGACTCTCCAGCGTCAGGCTCTCCAGCCGCAGGTCGGCGTCGGGGCTCTCGCCGTAGGTGCGCACGTCGATCCCGGCGCCCCGGGCGAAGCGCGCCAAGCGCAGCGCGCCCGGGTCGTCCGCGCAGAGCACGACGAACCCCTCGGAGTGCACCCGCAGCAGGAACGCCTCGAACGCGGCATCGACGGCGTCGCTGTCGGCGTAGTGGTCGAGGTGGTCGGGCTCGACGTTGGTGACGACGGCGACCAGCGGGTCGAGGGCGAGGAAGGAGCCGTCGCTCTCGTCGGCCTCGGCGATGAACAGGTCGCCGCTGCCGTCGTGGGCGTTGACGCCGGACTCGGCGAGGTTGCCGCCGATGGCGAAGGACGGGTCCACGCCGCAGTGCTGGGCGGCCACGGTCATCATCGACGTCGTCGTCGTCTTGCCGTGCGTGCCGGCGATCGCCACGCCGCGACGCCCGCGCATCACCTCCGCCAGGGCCTCCGCCCGCGGCAGCACCGCGATCCCCTGCCGCCGCGCCTCGACGACCTCGGGATTGTCCGGGCGGATCGCGGAGGACACCACGACCGCGTCGGCGCCGGAGACGTACGTCGCGTCGTGCCCGACGTGGACCCGCGCCCCGAGCGCCCGCAGCGCGCTGACCTCGCGGCCCTCCTTGGCGTCACTGCCCGACACCTCGATGCCGCGCGCGAGCATGATGCGCGCGATCCCGGACATGCCGGCACCGCCGATGCCGACGAAGTGGACGTGCCGGCTCATCGCGCCGCCGCCTCGACGACCAGGTCCACCAGCTGCTCGTCGGCGTCGCGGCGGCCGAACGCCGCGGCCGCGCGGCCCATCGCCGCGAGCCGTTGCGGGTCGCGCAGCAAGGCGACCACGTCCGTGGCGACGTAGTCAGGGGTGCACGCGGCATCGTCGACGAGCACCCCGCCGCCCGCGTCGACGACCGGGCGCGCGTTGAGCCGCTGCTCCCCGTTGCCGATCGGCAGGGGCACGTAGACCGCGGGCAGCCCGACGGCGGCGAGCTCCGCGCACGTGTTGGCGCCGGCGCGGGCCAGCATGAGGTCGGCGGCGGCGTAGCCGAGCTCCATGCGCTCGAGATAGGGCACGACGACGTACGGCGGGTCGTCGGGGCGGGGGTCGATGCGCACCGTGTTCGCGGGGCCGGTCGCGTGCAGCACCTGCACACCGGCGTCCGCCAGGGCGCGAGCCGCGCCGGCGACGGCCTCGTTGAGCCGGCGCGAGCCCTGCGACCCGCCGCTCACGAGCAGGGTCGGCCGGTCCGGGTCCAGCCCGAACCCGGCGCGCGCGGCGGCGCGCTCGGCGTCGCGGTCGAGGTGGGCGACGGCCGGCCGCAGCGGGAGCCCGACGTAGCGGCCGCGGGCGAGCACGCCGGGGACCGCGACGGCGACGTACGGCGTGAAGCGCGCGCCCAGGCGGTTGGCGAGCCCCGCCCGGACATTGGCCTCGTGGACGACGTAGGGCACCTTGCGCGCACGCGCCGCGAGGTACGCCGGCCCGGCGACGTAGCCACCGAAGCCGACGAGCGCGTCCGCGTGCGTGCGGTCGAGCACGCCCTCCGCGGCGCGGACCGCGGCCCGCATCCGGGTGGGCACACGCAACAGGTCAGGGCTCGGGCGCCGGGGCACGGGCACGGCGGGGATGAGCGCCAGGTCGTAGCCGCGCTCGGGGACCAGCCTGGTCTCCAGCCCACGCTCGGTGCCGAGCATCGTGATGCCGACGTCGGGGAAGCGGCGACGCAGCGCGTCGGCCAGCGCGAGGGCGGGCGAGATGTGACCTGCCGTCCCCCCGCCGGCGAGCACGACGTGCTGCAGCGGTTCCACGGGATCAGATCCTGCGCAGCATCGCCCAGGCCCGCCGCATCCGGTCGCGCCGGTGGGCCCGGTGCGCGGCGAGCGCCTCCGCCGCTCCGGGCTCGGAGCGGGCCAGGGACATGAGGACGCCGAGCGCCACCAAGGTGACGAGCAGGGCGGAGCCGCCGTAGGACACCAGCGGCAGCGGCAGGCCGGCGATCGGCAGCAGGCCCAGCACGGCGCCGATGTTGATGAGCGCCTGCCCGGTGATCCACACGGTGATTCCCGCGGCGGCGAGGCGCACGAAGGGGTCGCCGCAGCGCAGCGCGATCCGGATGCCGGCGTAGGCGAGCAGCCCGAACAGCGCGAGCACCGTGAGGGTGCCGATCAGGCCGAGCTCCTCGCCGATGACCGCGAAGATGAAGTCGGTGTGCGCCTCCGGCAGAGCCCCCCACTTCTCCCGGCCGGCACCGAGCCCGAGGCCCCACCAGCCGCCGGAGCCGAGCGCGTACTTGCCGTGCAGGGCCTGCCAGCCGGTGCTCGTGGGGTCGGCCTGGTTGGGGTGCAGCCAGTCGGTGAAGCGCGTCGAGCGGTGGGTCGCCGAGACCGACAGGTAGGTCACCATCGCGATGGCCGCCCCGCCGAGCAGCACGAACAGCCGCATCGGCGCACCCGTGACGAAGAGCACGACCAGGGTCACCATGACGATGATCACCGCTGTGCCCAGGTCGTCCTCGGCGAGCACCAGCGCCACCACCGCGAGCGCCGCGGGCAGCACGGGGATCAGCAGGTGCCGCCAGGTGTCGAGCAGCTTGCGCTTGCGGGCCAGCACGTCGGCGGCGTAGAGGATCAGCGCCAGCTTCGCGGCCTCCGACGGCTGCAGCCGGAACGGGCCGCCGATGTTGATCCAGTTGCGGTTGCCGTTCACCGCCACGCCGATGCCGGGCACCATGACGAGCGCCAGCAGCGCGAGGGAGCCGATGAGCGCCGGCAGCGCGAGGATGCGCCACGTGCGCACCGGCATCCGCGAGGCGAGCAGCATCGCGGGAACGCCGACGGCCGCCCACATGAGCTGACGCGCGACGATGCCGAAGGCCGAGCCGGTGTCGGCGTACTCGATGACCGAGCTGGCGGAGAACACCATGACCACGCCGAGCCCGAGCAGCAGCGTCGTGCAGCCCATCACGATGAGATAGGACGCCAGCGGCTGGTCGAGGACGGCGGCGACTCGCGCCGACATCCCCCCGTGGTGCTCGGCGTCGGCGACGACCAGCGGCCGCGGGCGCACGGACTGCGTCACGGAGCGGCCTCCGTGGCGAGAGCCCGTACCGCCTCGGCGAACGCGTCACCGCGGTGCGCGTAGTCACGGAAGAGGTCCATCGACGCCGCCGCGGGGGCGAGCAGCACGGTGTCACCGGGCCGCGCGAGGGCGGCGGCGCGACGGACGACGTCGGTCATGACGTCAGTCTCCGTGCTGGCCACGTCCACGACGGGGACCTCGGGCGCGTGTCGCGCCAGCGCGTCGGCGATGACCGCGCGGTCGGCGCCGAGCACCACGACGCCGCGCAGCCGCGAGCGTACCGCCGGCACGAGCTCGTCGAAGGTCGCGCCTTTGACCAGGCCTCCCGCGATCCAGACGACCGAGTCGTAGGCGCGAAGCGACGCAGCGGCTGCGTGCGGGTTCGTCGCCTTGCTGTCGTCGACATAGGAGACCCCGTCGACGACGGCGACGAGCTCGATGCGGTGGTGCCCTGGGCGGAAGCCGCGCAGCCCGTCGCGGACCGCCACCGGCGGGACGCCGTACGCACGCGCCAGTGCCGCCGCGGCGAGGGCGTTCGCCACGTTGTGCGGGGCGTTCGGGATGACGTCGCGCAGGGTCGCGAGCTCGGCCGCCGACGTCGCCCGCTCCTCGACGAACGCGCGGTCGACGAGGATGTCGTCGACGACGCCGACCATGCCCACCGAGGGCACCCCGAGGGTGAAGCCGATGGCACGGCAGCCCTCCACGACGTCGGCCTCGACGACCAGCCGCTCGGTCCACGGGTCCGCGACGTTGTACACGCACGCGACCTGGGCTCGCTGGTAGATCCGGCCCTTGTCGCGCGCATAGGCCTCCATCGAGGAGTGCCAGTCGACGTGGTCCTCGGCGATGTTGAGCACCGCCGATGCCAGCGCTGACATCGAGAACGTCCGGTGCAGCTGGAAGCTGGACAGCTCGACCGCGATGACGTCGTACGGCTGCTCGGCCGTGACCGCGTCGACGAGGGCGAGCCCGACGTTCCCGGCGGCCACCGCGCGTTTCCCCGACGCGACGAGCATCGCGGCGAGCATCTCCACCGTCGTGGTCTTGCCGTTGGTCCCGGTGAGCGCGAGCCACGGTGCGGCGCCCTCGGGCCGCAGGTGCCACGCCAGCTCGATCTCGCTCCACACCGGGATGCCGGCTGCCTCGGCCGCGACGAGCAGCGGCGCGTCGGGCCGCCAGCCGGGGCTCGCGACGACGAGGGTGATCGCGTCGGGCACCGCCTCGATCGCCCCCGCACCGAGCCGTACGTCGGCGCCGAGGACCTCGAGCACGCCCGCGCGCTCGCTCGTCGGCCCGGCCTCGCTGCGGTCCACGACGACGACCCGGGCGCCGCGACGCAGCAGCGCGTCGGCCGCCGCGAAGCCGGAGACGCCGACGCCGGCGACGAGGACGCGGGCGTCCTCCCACCTCACCGGGAGACCCCTCCCCCGCCGACCCACTCGGCATAGAACAGGCCGAGGCCGAGGCCGGCGCACAGCCCCGCGATGACCCAGAACCGGATGACGATGGTGACCTCGCCCCAGCCCTTGAGCTCGAAGTGGTGCTGCAGCGGCGCCATCAGGAACAGTCGTTTCTTGGTCAGCTTGTAGCCGCCGACCTGCAGGATCACCGACATCGTGATGACCACGAACAGGCCGCCGAGAACGAGGAGAAGCAGCTCGGTGCGCGACAGGATCGCGATGCCGGACAGCAGCCCGCCGAGGGCGAGCGAGCCGGTGTCGCCCATGAAGATCTGGGCCGGCGACGCGTTCCACCACAGGAACCCGAAGCAGGCACCCAGCGCGCCGGCCGCCACGACCGCGAGGTCGAGCGGGTCGCCGACGGTGTAGCAGCGCGGTGCGACCGCGGCCTCGCAGGAGTTGCCGAACTCCCAGACGCAGATGACGACGTAGGCGCCGAGCACCATGACCGAGGCGCCGGTCGCGAGGCCGTCGAGCCCGTCGGTGAGGTTCACGCCGTTCGAGGCGGCGATGATCATCGCGAGGACCCACAGGAAGAACAGCGCGGTGGGCAGCACCACCGGGGTGTCGCGGACGAAGGAGACCGCGCGTGAGGCCGGTGAGATGCCCGCGTCGTCGTGGGTGTTGAGGGCCACGACGGCGAACACGAACGCCACCAGCGTCTGGCCGCCCAGCTTGACGCGGGCGCGCAGCCCGGCGCTGCGCTGCCGGAAGATCTTGATGTAGTCGTCGAGGAAGCCGACCGCGGCCAGGCCGGTCATGAGGAAGAGCACGAGCAGCCCGGAGGGCGAGGGGGCGCTGACGGTGTAGAGGTGCGCGGCGACGTACCCGGCGAGCGTCCCGCCGACGATGACCAGCCCGCCCATCGACGGCGTACCGCGCTTTCCGGAGTGCGCCGGGTAGTGGCCGTGGGACTCGTCACGGATCGCCTGCGCGTAGCCGTGCCGCTTCAGCGTCCGGATGAGCAAGGGCGTCGCGAACAGGCCGATGACGAGGCCGACCGCGGCGGCGATGAGGACGAGCCTCACGACGCCGCCTCCGCGAGCAGCGCGGCGACGACGCGCTCGAGGCCGATCGAGCGCGACGCCTTGACGAGCACGACGTCGCCGGGCCGGACCTGGGCGTCGAGGAGGGCCACCGCCGCGTCGACGTCGGGCACGACCTCGCCGGACCCGGCACCGCGCACGATGGCGGCCGCGTCATCGCCGACGACGACGAGACGGTCGATGCCGAGCTTCGCCGCGTGCCGACCCACGTCGGCGTGCTCGACCTCGCTCGACTCCCCCAGCTCGAGCATCTCGCCCAGGACCGCCCACGTCCGCCGGTCCGCGCCGAGCGCCGCGAGCGCGTCGAGGGCGGCGCGCATCGAGTCGGGGCTGGCGTTGTACGCGTCGTTGACCACGGTGACGCCGTCCGCGCGCTCGCGAACCTCCATCCGCCACCGGCTCGCGGGACGGGCCGCCGACAGCGCCGCGGCGACGGCCGCGACGTCCATCCCGAGCTCGCGGGCGACGGCCGCCGCGGCGAGCGCGTTGCCCACCTGGTGCGCGCCGACGTAGGCCAGCTCGACCGGTGCGACGCCCTCGGGGGTCAGCAGCGTGAAGGCGGGACGGGCGCCGGCGAGAAGGCGGATGTCCGTCGCGCGCACGTCGGCGCCGTCGGCGCGACCGACGAGAACCACGCGTGCCGCGGTCCGGGCCGCCATCGCCCGCACGCGGGGGTCGTCAGCGTTGAGCACCGCCACGCCGTCGGCGGGCAGCGCCTCGACCAGCTCGCCCTTGGCGAGCGCGATCCCCTCGACCGAGGCGAACTCGCCGAGGTGGGCGCTCCCCACGTTGAGCACCGCGCCGATGCGCGGAGGCGCGATCTCGGTGAGCGCCCGGATGTGCCCGATCCCCCGGGCCCCCATCTCGGCGACGAGCGCGCGGGTCTCCTCGCTGACCCGCAGCACGGTGAGCGGCAGGCCGATCTCGTTGTTGTTGTTGCCTCTCGCGGCGACGGTCGGCATCGCCGGGGCGAGCGTCGACGCGAGCAGGTCCTTGGTCGAGGTCTTGCCGGCCGACCCGGTGATGCCGACCACGACGAGGTCCGGCGACCGCCCGACGACGGCACGTGCGAGGTGGCCGAGCGCCACGACGGTGTCGGGGACGATGACGGCCGGTACGCCCACCGGGTAGTGCGCCAGCACCGCGGCCGCGCCGGATCGCCGGACGGCGTCGACGGCGAAGTCGTGGCCGTCGTGCCGCGTTCCCGGGATCGCGACGAACAGCCCGCCCGGTCCCACCTCCCGCGAGTCGACCGACACCTCGCCGGTGACCACCGCCTCGGGGTCCGGCACCGCGTCCAGGGTGCCGCCGACGGCGCGGGCGACGTCGGCGAGCCGGGTCGGGATCACCGTGCCCCCCAAGACGCCGGTGCGGCCAGCAGCTCGCGGAGCACGACCCGGTCGTCGAAGGCGCGCACCTCGCCGTGGACCTCCTGGCCCTGCTCGTGACCCTTGCCGGCCACCACGACCGCGTCACCGGAGACGGCGAGGGAGACCGCGAAGGCGATCGCCTCCGCCCGGTCGAGCTCGGCGTGCACCTGCGCGGCGCCCGCGACCTCGCGCGCGCCGGCGAGCATCGCGGCGACGATCTCCGCCGGGTCCTCCGAGCGCGGGTTGTCACTCGTGAGCACCACCACGTCGGCGAGCTCGGCAGCGACCCGGCCCATCGGCGCGCGCTTGGAGGCGTCGCGGTCGCCACCGCACCCGAGCACCACGATCACCCGGCCCTCGGTGATCTCGCGCACGGTCTCCAGCAGCCGCCGCACGGCCTCGGGCGTGTGCGCGTAGTCGACGACGGCCAGGTAGCCCTGCCCGGCGTCGACCCGTTCCATGCGCCCGGGCACCCCGGGGAGGTCGGCGATCCCCTCGGCGGCGGCGTCGAGCGGCACCCCGGCCGCGTCGAGCGCCGCCACGGCGAGCAGGGCGTTGGAGACGTTGAAGCTGCCCGGCAGCGCGACCGACACCTCGACCTCCCGACCGGCCGGACCGGCCGCCCGGAAGCGCGACCCGACCGCGGTCGCGTCCACCGCGACCGCGCGCCAGTCCGCCGGGACGTCGGGCGCCAGGGCAACGGTCGTGACCGGCACCCCCGCCTCGCGGGCCAGGCGCCGACCCCACTCGTCGTCGACGGCGACGACACCGAGCCGGCTGCGCTCGGCACGGAACAGCGAGGCCTTGGCGGCGAAGTAGTCCTGCATGCTCGGGTGGAAGTCGAGGTGGTCCTGGCTGAGGTTGGTGAACACCGCGACGTCGTACGTCGTGCCGTCCACCCGGCCGAGGGCGAGCGCGTGCGAGCTCACCTCCATGGTGACCGCCGAGCACCCGCGCTGCACCATGAGGGCGAGCAGCGCCTGCACCTGAGGCGCCTCGGGCGTGGTGCGCACGCTCGGCAGGACCTCGCCGGCGACGCGGGTCTCCACGGTCCCGACCAACCCGGTGCGCCGCCCCGCCGCCCGCAGGCCGGCGTCGAGCAGGAACGCCGTCGTCGTCTTGCCGTTGGTGCCCGTCACCCCGAGCAGCAGCAGCTGCTCGTCGGGATGCCCGTACACCTGGGCCGCCAGCCCGCCGAGGACCGCGCGCGGGTCGGCGACGACGAGACACGGCAGTCCGGCGGCCGCCGCGTCGTCGACCCCGGCGGAGTCGGTGAGGACGGCCACGGCGCCACGCGCCGCGGCCTGGCCGGCGAAGCGCGCGCCGTGGGTGTGAGCGCCCGGCAGCGCCGCGTACAGGTCGCCCGGCTCGACGTCGCGGGAGTCCAGGCAGACCCCGGTCACGGCCACATCCGCGGGCGGCGGCTCGGCGCCCAGTCGAGCGGCCAGGGAGCGCAGCGGGACCGGCGGCACGACCGGGCGGGCGTCGGGCACGGCTGGCAGGCTACGCGGTCAGTGCGAGTAGATCGGGTACGGCGTCGCGCGGGTCGACGTCGGCGGCACCTTCATCGTGGCCAGTGCGAACTCCATGATCTGCTTGAAGACCGGGCCGGCCAGCCGGCCGCCGAAGTGGCCGTTGCGCGGGTTCTGCAGGGTGACGGCCACGACCAGCCGGGGATGGTCGGCCGGCGCCATCCCGATGAAGGAGGCGGTGTAGCCGCGGTAGCAGTGGCAGGCGTCGTCGACCCGGTTGGCCGTACCCGTCTTGCCCGCCACCCGGTAGCCGGGGATCTCCGCCATCGGCGCGGTGCCCTGCTCGGAGACGACCGACTCGAGCATCCGGCGCACCTCGGCCGCCACCTTCGGGCTGACCACCCGCGTCGTCGTCGGTGCCGGTGCCGGGTGGTAGGTCCCGTCCGGCGAGGTCGTCCCGGCGACGAGTGACGGCTCGACCCGCAGGCCGTTGTTGGCGATGGTGGCGTACACGGAGGCGGCCTGGACGGCATTGACGGACAGGCCCTGACCGAAGGCGATCGTGTAGAACTGCGTGCCCGACCAGCGCCAGGGCGGGGGCAGGATGCCGCTGCTCTCGCCCGGGAAGTTCATCCCGGTCGGGTCGCCGATCCCGAACTTCTTCAGGTAGCGGTACAGCGTCTGCGGTCCGATCCGCTCGGCGGTGAGGATCGCGCCGAGGTTGCTCGACTTCGCGAGCACGCCGGTGAGGGTGAGGTGCTCGGTGCCGTGCGCGACGTCGTCGTGGAAGGTCGCGTCCGAGCGGTGCAGGAAGGGCGGCACCACGATCGCGCTGGTCGGGGTGACCTTGCCCTCCTGCAACGCGGCCGCCGCGGTCATGACCTTGCTCGTCGAGCCGGGCTCGTAGACGTCGGAGAGCGCGGAGTTCCCGCGGTTGGCGGCCGAGGCCGCCCCGGGGTTGTTGGGGTCGAACGTCGGCACCACGGCCAGCGCCAGGATGTGCCCGGTCGTCGGGTCCATGACGACGGCCACCCCCGAGTCGGCCTTGGCCCGCTTGACCTGCGCGGCCAGCGCGTCCTGGGCCGCCCACTGGATGTCGCGGTCGATGGTCAGCCGGACGTCGCTGCCCGGGACCGGCTCGGTCGTGTGGTCCTGCGGCGTCGGGATCTCGCTGCCGTCGAGCCCCTCCTGGTACGTGGCCTTGCCGGGCGTGCCGGCCAGCCCCTTGTTGTACTCCAGCTCGATCCCGCCGAGACCGACGTCGTCGATGCCGGTGAAGCCGATGGTGTTGGCCGCGACGGTCCCGGACGGGTAGACCCGCTTGGTCGTCTGCTGCCCGTAGATCCCGGCGAGGTCGAGGGCGGCCACCTGCTTCCACGTCTGGGGGCTCACCTCGCGCGCGACGTAGGCGAAGCGGTGCTGGCCGGTGAGGATCTCGGTCAGCGTCGTGACGTCCATGTGCAGCACTGGGGCGAGCTTGGCCGCCGTGCCGGCCGGGTCGACGACGAGGGTCTGGTCCGTGGTGACGTCGACCGCGGGGACGCTGGTGGCGAGGACCACGCCGTGCACGTCGGTGATGGCGCCGCGGTCGGCGAGCAGGGTCACGTCCTGGGTCCGGCCGGCGCTGGCCTGCTCCGCGTACACCGGCGCGTCGACGCCCTGCAGCTGGAAGAGCCGCAGGACGTAGACGGCGAGCAGCAGGGCCAGGCAGACCAGCGAGGCCTTCAGCCGCAGGCCGGGACGGCCGAGGCGGACGTTGCCCCTGCGCCGGCGGCGCGGCGGTGCCGGTGGCCGGCGCTGCACCGGGGGGCGGCGCGCCGGAGCCGGCCGGACGGGGCGCCGGGTGGTCACCCCACCGCGTGGCGGCGTCACGACCCGCCGCCCAGCCGCAGGAAGCGCGGCCGGCCGCCGGGCACCATGCCCAGCGCGCGCGCCTTGGCGGCGAGCTCCTCGGGCGACTGCAGCACGGCCACCTGCTGCTGCAGCTGCTGCTCCTGGTCCTCCAGCGCCGCTTGGTGGCGCTGGAGGTCCTGGACGGTGAAGGAGTCCTGCGCGAGGGCGGTGTTGAGCGCGAGCAGGGTGAGCAGCCCACCGACGAGCAGGAGGAGCAGCAGCAGCGCGAAGGCGCCCCGCTTCGCGTGCGGCCGCGGCTGCGGGACCACCCGCAGCGAGGAGGGGGCGCTGCCCGGCCGCGCCTGGGTCCGAGCGATGGCGGCGCCGCTCACGCCGCCTCCCTGATCCGCTCGGCGGCGCGCAGTCGCGCCGACGCCGCCCGAGGATTGGCGGCGACCTCGTCCGCCCCTGGCGTCTCCGCGCCCCGGGTGAGCAGCCGCAGCCTCGGCGCGAGCTCCTCGGGGACGACGGGCAGGTCCACGGGAGCCTGGCTGGTGGCGAGGGCGGCGAAGGCCCGCTTCACGAGGCGGTCCTCGAGGGAGTGGTAGGAGAGGACGACGATCCGGCCGCCGACGGCCAGGGCGTCGATCGCGGCGGGCAGCGCGCGCTCCAACGCGCGCAGCTCACCGTTGACCTCGATGCGCAGCGCCTGGAAGGTCCGCTTGCTCGGGTTGCCACCGCTGCGGCGTGTGGCCGCGGGGATCGCCTCGCGCACGACCTCGACCAGCCGGGCGGTCGAGCTGAACTCCTCGATGCTGCGCTCCCGCACCACGCGCTCGGCGATGCGGCGTGCGAAGCGCTCCTCTCCGTACTCCGAGAGCACCCGGGCGAGCTCCTCGGCGGGATAGGTGTTGAGCACCTCCGCGGCCGTGATGCCGCTCGTCGCGTCCATCCGCATGTCCAGCGGGGCGTCCTTGGCGTAGGAGAAGCCGCGGCGCGACTCGTCGAGCTGGAGGGAGGACACGCCCAGGTCGAAGAGCACGCCCTGCACGTGGGACAGGCCGAGCCGGGCGAGCACCGCCGGCAGCTCGTCGTAGACCGCGTGGACGAGCGTGGTGCGCTCGGCGAAGGGGGCCAGCCGCTCCTGGGAGCGGGCGATCGCCTCGGTGTCGCGGTCCAGGCCGACCAGGCGCAGGCTCGGGTGGGCGGCCAGCAGGGCGTCGCTGTGCCCGCCGAGGCCGACGGTGGCGTCCACCACGACCGCTCCCGGCTCCCGTACGGCCGGCGCGAGCAGCGCCAGACAGCGCTCCAGCAGGACGGGCACGTGCTCGCTCATCTGGACCTTTCGGGCGGTGGGATTCGGGTGGGGGGCCGTGGGGGCGGGTCCCCGCCCGCTCGAGGGGGCTCCCGGCACCGGGGAAGGTGCGCCGGGAACTGAGCGGGAGGAGACCGACCACCACGGACGCGGGGTCGGCGGTCCGGTCAGGGGCCGGGCACCACCTCCGCGGAGGAGAGCGCGGAGAAGGCGTCCTCGTTGGTGGCCAGCCACGCGTCCCAGGTCGGGGCGTCCCACACCTCGAGCCGGTCGCCGGCGCCGATGACCATGACGTCGCGGTCGAGGTCGGCGTACGCGCGCAGCTGGGCCGGGACCGTCACGCGGCCGGTCTTGTCGGGCACCTCGTCGAAGGCCCCGGAGAAGAACAGCCGGTGCAGGTCGCGCGCTGGGGCGGAGGTGAACGGCGCGGCGGAGAAGCCTTCGGCGAGGCGCGCGAAGTGGGCGGCCGTGAAGACGTAGAGGCAGTGCTCCTGGCCGCGCGTCACCACGAGGCCCGCCGCCAGGTCGTCGCGGTACTTGGCCGGGAGGAACAGCCGGCCCTTGTCGTCCAGGCGCAGCGGGTGGGTGCCCAGGAAGAGCGGCATCGGTGCAACGCGCTCCTCCCACTCCCACAGAGGCCCCTCTTGCCTCCAGTTCGCGCCACCGTACTCCACTTAGTCCCACCTGGCCAAGCATTCTCGGCCCGTCGCGCGGCATGGCGTCGGTAGGTGAAAATGGGGCGCATGACGACGGAGACCCGGCCCGCCGCCCCGGCCTCATCCCTGGAGGAGGTCCGGGCCACCTCGCGCGAGATCGCGCGCAGCGTGGAGTCGGTGGTGGAGGGTGGGAGCGACGTCGTCCGGATCGCCCTGACGGTCCTGCTCGCCGAGGGCCACCTGCTCATCGAGGACGTACCCGGCGTCGGCAAGACCACCCTCGCCAAGGCCCTGGCCCGCACCATCGACTGCACCGTCCGGCGCATCCAGTTCACCCCGGACCTGCTGCCCTCGGACGTCACCGGCGTGAGCGTCTTCAACCAGGAGAGCCGGGAGTTCGAGTTCAAGCCCGGCGCGGTCTTCGCGAACATCGTGCTCGGGGACGAGATCAACCGGGCCTCGCCGAAGACCCAGTCCGCGCTGCTGGAGGCGATGGAGGAGCGGCACGTCACCGTCGACGGGACCACCTACGAGCTGTCCCCGCCCTTCATGGTGGTCGCGACCCAGAACCCGATCGAGATGGAGGGGACCTACCCGCTGCCCGAGGCGCAGCGGGACCGGTTCATGGCCCGGATCTCCATGGGCTACCCCGACACCCGCGCCGAGCTGGAGATGCTCGACACCCACGGGCGGGTCTCGCCGCTGGCCGACCTGGTGCCGGTCACCGACGCCGCCCAGGTGGTCCGGATGATCGCCGAGGTGCGCGAGGTGCACGTGGCGCCGGCGGTGCGCCAGTACGCCGTCGCGCTGGCCAATGCCACTCGTACCTGCGCCGAGCTGCGCCTCGGCGCGTCCCCGCGGGCGACCCTGCAGCTGGTCCGCGCGGCCCGGGCGTGGGCCGCCCTGGACGACCGCGACTACGTCACGCCCGACGACATCCAGCGGCTGGCGGTGCCGGTGCTCGCCCACCGCCTGCTGACCACCGGCGAGGCCCAGATCGCCCGCCGCCGCCCGGAGGCCGTCCTCGCCGACATCCTCCGTACGCTCTCCCTGCCGAGCGGACCCTGACGCCATGCGCGAAGCCCTCCGCGGGCTGACCACACGGGGCCGCTGCTTCCTCTCCGCCGGCATCGCCGCGGGTCTCTCGGCGGTGCTGCTCGGGCAGGACGACCTGTTCCGGGTGGCGATCCTCGTGGTCGCCCTCCCCCTGGTGAGCGCCGCGGTCGTGAGCCGTACCCGCTACCGGCTGGCCAGCCAGCGCCACCTGGAGCCGGCCCGCGTCCCGGTCGGCCAGGAGGCCCGGGTCTACATCGAGCTGCAGAACGTCTCCAGGCTGCCGACCGGGCTGATGCTCGTCGAGGACCGGCTGCCGTACGTGCTCGGCGTACGCCCCCGCTTCGTGCTCGACCGGGTGCCGCCCCGCGGCCGCCGGCGGCTGAGCTACACGGTGCGCTCGGAGGCGCGTGGGCGCTACAGCCTCGGCCCGCTCACCCTGCGCCTGTCCGACCCGTTCGGCATGTGCGAGCTGGTCCGCGCCTTCCAGGCGACCGACGTCCTGCTCGTCACCCCCGCGGTGGTCCGGCTGCCCTCGACCCCGCTGGGCGGTGAGTGGGCCGGCGCCGGCGAGAGCCGGACGCGCTCGGTCGCGACCGCCGGTGAGGACGACGTCGCCACCCGGGAGTACCGGCAAGGCGATGAGCTGCGGCGCGTGCACTGGCGCTCCACCGCCCGCCGGGGCGAGCTCATGGTCCGCCGCGAGGAGCAGCCGTGGGAGAGCCACTGCACGGTGGTGCTCGACACCCGCTGGGACGCCCACCGCGGCGAGGGTCCGGCCTCCTCCTTCGAGTGGGCGGTCTCCGCGGCCGCCTCGGTCGCGCTGCACGCCGCGCGGTCCGGCTACGTCGTGGCGCTGCAGGCCGTCGACGGCCGGATGCTGACCGTCCCCGGCGACATCGAGGGCTCGCAGGCCGTCATCGACGCCCTCGCCGTCGTCCAGGCCGACGCCGCCGGCGCGATCCCGCCGGGCGTGCGGGTGCTGGCGCCCGACGGACTGCTCGTCGCTGTCCTCGGGCGGCTCTCGACCGACGACGCCGAGACGCTGCTGCGCGCGCACCGCCGGGCCAGCTCGGCCGTCGCGGTCGTGCTCGACGTCGAGACCTGGCGGGCCGGTGACGCCGGCGGTGACACGGGACCGGCCGCGCTGCTGCAGGCGGCCGGCTGGCGGGTCGTCGTGGCCCGCGCCGGCGACGACCTGGCGGCGCTGTGGCCGCAGGTCGCACGCGGCTCCCGGGTCGGGGTGGGCAGATGAGGCTCACCCTGGTCGGCCTCGTCGCGACCCTGCTCACCGCGGTCGGGATGCACGCCGTGATCGAGGGCGGCTGGTGGTTTTGGGCCTCGGCGCTGTGCGCCGGCGCCGCGGTCGGGTTCTGCGCGCTCGCCCGGCTCGCCGGGATGGCGCGCCCGATGGTCCCGCTGGCCGGGTTCGTCGGCCTGGTGCTGGCGGTCACCCAGCTGTCCTCGACCCAGACCGCGGTGCTCGGCGTCCTGCCCGGGCCGGCCGCGGTCCGCCAGTACGTGGACCTCATGCACCGGGCCGGCCACTGGATCCAGGTCAGCGTCCCCCCGGCTCCGAACAAGGCGTCCCTGGTCGCGATGGTCGCCGGCGGCGTGGGCCTGATCGCGCTGCTCGTCGACACCTTCGCGGTGACCTACCGGGCGGCGGCGCTGGCCGGCCTACCGCTGCTCGCGCTCTACGGCGTACCCGTCGCGGTGGCGCACGACGGCGTCCCGTGGCCGTACTTCGCCGTCGCCGCCATCGGCTGGCTGGCCCTGCTGCTGGCCGACGGCCAGGAGCGACTGGGCCGCTGGGGACGGGCGGTGCGGCGCGAGACCGAGGAGCCGCGCACCGGGCGGATGGTCACCGGACGACGCATCGGCGCCGCTGCCCTCGGCCTGGCGCTGGTCGTCCCCGCGCTGCTGCCCGGTCTCGGCAACGGCGTCATCGACACCCACCGGGCCAAGCGCACCGGTGGCGGGAGCGGCAAGGTCCTCACCATCAACCCGCTGGTGTCGATCGGGGCCACCCTGAACCAGGCGAGCAACACCGAGCTGCTCGAGTACCGCACGAGCACGACCGACCCGGGCTACCTCACCCTCGTCGTCGCCGACACCTTCGACGGGACGACGTGGCAGCCGGCCACCTTGCACCCGAACGGCTCGGTGGACGACCACCGCCTCCCCGCGCTGGACGTCGACTCCGACGTCAGCCGCCAGAGCGTGAGCACTTCGCTGCAGTCAGTGGGCCTGGGTCGCAGCACCTGGCTGCCCACCCCGACCCCGCTGGTCGCCGTCGACGCCGACTCCTCCTGGGTCTACGACGACGCGCACCGCATCCCCTGGTCGGCGTCGGGCGACATCGACAACCTGGCCTGGCGCGCCATCAGCCTCGACGTGCAGCCGACCGCCGACCAGCTCAAGCGCGCCCCGGCGCCCTCCTCGACCGTGCTGGACACCTATACGAAGCTGCCCGGCGGCATCGACGCCTCGGTGCCGGCCCTGGCCCGTGAGGTCACCAAGGGCGCCACCACCGAGTACGAGAAGGCGTTGGCGCTGCAGACGTTCTTCCGCGACGGCACGTTCTCCTACAACGCCGCGTACCGCTCACCCCGGACCGACCCGCTGGGCGCCTTCCTCGCGGCCAAGCAGGGCTTCTGCCAGCAGTTCGCCACCGCCTACGCGGTGATGGCCCGCGAGCTCGGCATCCCGACCCGGGTGGCGGTCGGCTTCCTGCCGGGACACCGCACCGACACGACCGACCCGACCAGCTCGTGGGTCGTGTACTCCCACGACATGCACGCCTGGCCCGAGGTCTACTTCTCCGGGGTCGGCTGGGTGCGCTTCGAGCCGACGCCCCGCGCCGACAACGCGGCGCTGACCCTGCCGGCGTACGCCGTCCCGAACGCCTCGGCGAGCGTCGGCTCCAGCGCCTCGGCGACGGCCAGTCTCGGCAAGGGTGGGCCCAGCGCCACGAGCCAGGCCAGCGCCTCCTCGGCGGTGGCCGGCGCCGGCTGGAGCCCGGGCCACCTGCTCCCCCACCTCCCGTGGACCTGGGTCGTCGGCCTGCTCGCCCTGCTGGTCCTGCTCGCGGCCCCCTGGCTGGCGCGACGGGTCCTGCTGCGCCGACGGCTGGCCCGGGCGGGGACGGGCGACCCGGTGGCCGCGGCGGCGGCGGCGTGGGCGGAGCTGGAGGCGACGTGCGTCGACCTCGGCCTCGAGTGGCCGTCCTCGCGCACCCCGCGGCAGACCGCGGCGGCGCTGTCCGGCGCCGTGGAGGGGGACGCAGTCCCTGCGCTCTCGCGGATCGGCCTGGCCACCGAGCGGGCTCGCTACGCGGCGACGCCCGCGCCCGCCGACGGGTTGGACGCCGACGTGGCGGCGGTCCGGGTCGCGCTCATGGAGCGGGCCACCCCGACCGAGCGGCTGCGCGCCGACGTGCTCCCGCGCTCGGTGCTGCGCCGGGCGGGGACGTGGGTCGCGGACGCGCTGGACCGGGTGGACGACCTGCTGGCGACCCGGCCGGTCAGCCGGAAGTGATCTAGCGGCCGTCGTTCTCGCGACGGCGCCGCCAGCGTTCCTCGAGGCGCTCCATCATGCGCGGTCGGGTCCGGGCGGCGCGGGCCTGGCGGCCACGGGGGCCGGCGGGAGCGACCACGCTCGGGCGCGCGCGCCAGCCGGTGAGCACCCACCACGCCGAGGCGAGCATGAGCACGAAGCCGGCCAGCCCCACCGGCACGATCGAGATGGCGACCCCGCCGACGAGGGCGGCCACGCCGACGATGAACCCGAGGAGGCCGAGGACGATGCGCCGCCGGTGGTGTGCGCGAAGGTCAGCGCCGCGAAGCGTGGAGGCGAGCTTCGGATCCTCGGCATAGAGGGCTCGCTCCATCTGCTCGAGCAGGCGCTGCTCGTGCTCGGAGAGCGGCACGGCTCCTCCTCGTCGCGAGCCTCCCTCAGGAGGCGACCCCCATTACACCCCCAGCATAAGCAGGCATCGGCGGGTACGAAACCCGTCCTGAGCCTCTTGTGGGGCGAAGCGGTGAGAGTTCACCCTTCGTCCAGCAATGTGGCCGGCCGCACGGCCCCCGGGCCGAACCGGCGGGCGGCCGCGTCGACCGCGAGCTCGGCCTCGCGCCGGCCGCGCTCGGGAGCGTCGAGCAGCAGCTGGCGGGGCCTCGTCTCGGCGTCCACCAGCCCCTCCACCCGCACCCCCACGAGCCGCAGCCGGGCCCGTTGGAGCCCGAGGGCGTCGAAGAGCCCGCGGGCGCCGGCGTAGACCTCCTGGGCCACGTCAGTGGGTTCGCGCAGGGTCCGCGCCCGGGTGATCGTCGTGAAGTCGGCGAAGCGCACCTTGATCGAGACGGTGCGCCCGGCGTACCCGGCCGCGCGCAGCCGGGAGGCGACCTTCGTGGACAGCCGCAGCAGCTCGCGGTGGATGACGGCGGGGTCGTCGACGTCGGTGCCGAAGGTCTCCTCGGCGCCGATGCTGCGGTCGGGCTCGTGCGGGACGACCACCCGCTCGTCGCGGCCCCAGGCCAGCGCGGCCAGATGGGCGCCGGCGGCCGGGCCGAGCGCGCGCTCGAGGGTGCTGCGCGGGGTCCGGGCCAGGTCGCCGACGCTGCGCAGGCCGAGTCGGGCCAGCGCCTCCTCGGTCTTGTCCCCCACCCCCCAGAGCGCGCCCACCGGCAGCGGGTGGAGGAAGGCCACCACCTCCGAGGGCGGGACGACGAGCAGGCCGTCCGGCTTGGCCCTGGTCGAGGCCAGCTTGGCGAGGAACTTGTTCGCCGCCACGCCCACCGAGCAGGTGATGCGCTGCTCGTCGTGGATGCGCGCCCGGATCGTCTCCCCGATGAGGGTGGGCGGCCCGAGCCGGCGTACCGACCCCGCGACGTCGAGGAAGGCCTCGTCGAGGGACAGCGGCTCGACGAGCGGGGTGACCGAGGCGAAGACCTCCATGACCGCGGCGGAGACCTCGGCGTAGCGGCGGAAGTCCGGCGGCAGGACGGTGGCCGACGGGCACAGCCGCCGGGCCCTGGTCATCGGCATCGCCGAGGTGACGCCGAAGCGGCGGGCCTCGTAGGTGGCGGAGAGCACCACCGAGCGGCTGCCACCGCCCACGATCACCGGCGTCCCGCGCAGCTCGGGGCGGTCGATGAGCGACACGGAGGCGTAGAAGGCGTCCATGTCCACGTGCAGGACCGTGCAGGCGGTGTCATCCACCGGGGCTGCCCGGGCTGGAGTGCCACAGCTTGCGCGGGGCCCGCTTGGCGTCCTCACCCGGCGCCTTGACGTCGGCGTAGGGGGACTGGCGGAAACCGCTGGCGTGGACGAGGACCCGTCGCTGACCCATGCCGCCGGCGCGGGTGCGCTCCGGCTCGGGCGCGCGAGCCGGTACCGGGCGCGTCGAGCGCGACTGCGCCCAGCCCTGCGTCGCCGGGTCGTCCTGGTCCGCCAGCACGCTGCCCTCCGCGAGGTGGGCGTACGCCGCCTCGAGACCGCCCCGCTCCCAGGCCGCGTGCAGGCCGGCCAGCTCCCAGGCGCCGGTCGCGCGGATGCTCACCCCGCGCGGCCCGGTACGCCGGACGTGGCCGCGCACGACGAGCAGCCAGGAGTGGAACACCGTCGCAGCGTAGGGGCCCTGGGCGTCCTCGAAGAACGTCGCGTCGACCGGCCCGGTCGCGTCGTCGAGGGTGAGGAAGACGACGCGCCGCCCGGAGCGAACGGGCGGGGTCTGGGTGGCGACCTTGACCCCGGCGACGAGCACCTCCGCCTCGGAGCGGCAGCGCAGCAGGTCGCGGGAGCGGGTGACGCCGAGAGCAGCGAGCAGCGGGGTGTAGAAGTCGACGACGTGGCGGCTCACGTCCAGGCCGAGGACGTCGAGCTCGGCGCGGACGCGTTCCGCCCCGGTCATCTCGGGCAGCCCGGAGGGGTTGACCAGCTCCGGAGCGTCGCCGAGGTCGAGGGCGAGCTGGGCCGGGGACGCCCGCCGCTGCGAGCGGCTCCAACGGTCCAGGTCCCCGACCTGCAGCAGCAGGTCGCGCCGGGTGACCCGGCCACGCCGACGGGGCAGGCCCGCCCCGAGGCCGTACAGGCCGTCGAAGGCGCCCGCGACGACCAGCCGCTCCACCACCGGCCGCGAGGTCCGGCTCCGCTGCCAGAAGTCCGCGAGGGCGGCGTACGGGCGTCCCGCGACGATGCGGTCCACCTCCTCCTCGCTGATCCCCTTGACGTCGGCCAGCGACAGCCGGATGCCGTAGCCAGGCTCCGGTCCACCCGGCACCGGCTCGACCCGGTAGACCCCGTCGGAGCGGTTGACGTCCAGGCCGAGGATCGTGACGCCGCACTGCCGGGCGTCGTCGAGGATCAGCCGCTTCGGGTACATGCCGGGGTCGTGGGTGAGCACGCCGGCGAGGAACGCCGCCGGGTGGTGCGCCTTGAGCCAGGCGGACTGATAGGTGGGCAGCGCGAAGGCCGCCGCGTGGGCCTTGCAGAACCCGAACGAGGCGAAGGCCTGCAGCACCGCCCAGACGCTCTCCACCTCGGGCAGGGTGAACCCGCGGGCGAGGGCGGGCGGGTAGAGCCACTCGCGGACCGCCGCCTGGCCGTCCGGCGAGCCCAGCTCGCGGCGGGCCTCGTCGGCCTCGTCGAGCGCGCAGCCGGTGAGCTCGGCGATGACCCGGATCACCTGCTCGTGGAAGACGACGACGCCGCAGGTCTCCTCCAGCGCGGGGCGCAGCCGCTCGTGCAGGTAGCTCGCCGGGCTCCAGCCCTGCCGGGCGAGCAGGAACGGGGTGACCATGTCGGACTTCACCGGGCCGGGGCGGAACAGCGAGATGTCGGTGATCAGGTCGTCGAAGGTCTCCGGGCCGAACTTGCCGATCAGCTCGCGCTGCCCGGGGGACTCGATCTGGAAGCAGCCGAGGGTGCGGGCCGAGGCGATGAGGGCGAAGGTCGCCGGGTCGTCCCGCGGCACGCAGTCCTCGTCGTCGAGCCGGATCGGCACGCCCTCGACCCGGCGGACCTCCTCGACCGCATGGGCCATCGAGGACTGCATGCGGATGCCCAGCACGTCGAGCTTGAGCAGCCCGAGGTCCTCGACGTCGTCCTTGTCGAACTGGCTCATCGGGAAGCCGAGCAGGCTCGCCTCCACCGGGGTCCGGTCGAGCAGCCCGGTGTCGGAGAGCAGCACCCCGCAGGGGTGCAGCGCGATGTGGCGCGGCAGCCCGTCGAGGGACTCGACGAGGCCGAAGAAGGTGTCCAGCCCGGCGCCGGCCAGCCCGCTGCGGCGCAGCTCCGGCAGGTCGTGCAGGGCGGCCCGGGCGTCACGGGCGCGGATGTGCGGGAACGCCTTGGCGATGCTGTCGATCTCGCCGGGGGGCAGGCCGAGGGCGGCGCCGACGTCGCGGACGGCGTGGCGGACCCGGTAGGTGTCGGTCATCGACACGCACGCGCAGCGGGAGTCGCCGAAGCGCTCGAAGATGCGCTCGTAGACCTCGGTCCGTCGGGCGGACTCGACGTCGACGTCGACATCCGGCAGCGCCTGGCGCCGGACGGTGAGGAAGCGCTCCATGAGCAGCCCGTGGCGCAGCGGGTCGACCCCGGAGACGCCGAGCAGGTGCAGGACCAGGCTGCCCGCGCCGGACCCCCGTGCCGCGACCCGGACCCCCATCGAGCGGATGAGGTCGCAGACCTCGGCGACGGTGAGGAAGTAGGTCCAGTAGCCCAGGGTGTCGATGACCTCCAGCTCCGCGGCCAGCCGCTCGCGGGCCGCCCGCTCCTGCCCGCGGTAGCGGGTCTCCAGGGCCGCCTCGCAGCGGGCGCGGAGCACCACTGCCGGGGGCGTCCCGCTGGTGTCCGCCGGTTCATCGGCTCGATAGAGGTCGGGCTCGGGGAGGTGGACCAGGCCGAGGCCGAGGTCGGCGGCCGGGTCGAGCAGGCAGTCCGCCGCCACCGCCTCGGTCGTGGCGAGCAGCCGGCGGGCCGCGGCGGGGTCCTCGGCGATGCGCGCCGCCACCGCCCGCATGGCCGCCGCGTCCTTGAGGTGGGCCTCGGCGCTGCGCCGGTCGACGTGGCGGGTCCCGAGGGGGACCAGGCGGCGGGTCGCGTCGAGGACGTCGGCCGTCGCGGCCCCCGCCGGGGTGGCGTAGCGCACGGCGTTGGTGAGGACCGCCGGTACGCCGTGCTCGCGGGCGAAGCCGAGCAGGCGGGCGGCGAGGACGTCGGAGGGGGCGCTCGCCTGCTCCAGCGGGGAGCCGTCGGGCGAGCCGTGGTGGGAGACCACCTCGAGGAGCACCCGGTCGCCGCCGAGCCGGTCGCGCCAGGCGTCGAGCACCGCCCGGGCGCGGTCGGGGCGGCGGGCCGCGAGCGCCCGCCCGACCTCCGAGCCCGGTCCGAGCAGGACGAGGAGCTCACCCCCCGCGGCGTGCTCGGCGACCAGGTCGAGGTCGGCCACCGGGTGGCCGCGCTCCCCCGCGGCGTGGACCGCGCTGACCAGCCGGTTGACCGCGGCCCAGCCGGCCCCGACCCGCGAGCGGGTACGCCGGCCCGCCCGGGCCAGCACGAGGACCCGCGGGAGGCGCAGGTCGACGTCGGCGCCGCCCCGGACCGGCGTACGGCGCCGGGGGGCCGACGCGCCCCGGCGGTCCCGCTCGGGAGGAGCGAGCGGCTGGACGGCGAGGTCGACCCCGAGGACGGGGCGCACGCCGTGGACCAGCCCCGCCTTGGCGAACTTCACCGCGCCGTAGACCCCGTCGCGGTCGGTGAGGGCGAGACCGGCCATGCCCAGCTCGGCGGCGCGCTCGACGAGGGCCTGCGGGTGGGCGGCGCCGTGGCGCAGCGACCAGCCGGAGGCCACGTGGAGGTGGACGAAGTCCCCCTGGTCGAAGGCCACGCACTCACCCCGTGAGGGCCGGCTGGTGGGTGTAGCCGAGGGTGGTCTCGACGAGGGCGAGGAAGCTCGCGGCGTCGCGCAGGAGGTCGTCGGCCTCGCGGGAGGTCACCGCCAGCCCCGCCTCGGCCGCGGCCCGCTTCCCGGCGCCCGCGGCGAAGAAGGCCGCCCACTCCCGCAGGTGCGGCGCCACCGCGGGCAGCAGGACCCACACGCTGGACAGCCGGCGCCGCGCGGACGAGGGCCGGGCGCGGGCGGCGAGCACGGCGGCCGCGGCCCGCAGCGCCGCCAGGTGCGCGGCCGCGTAGCGCTCCGCCGGGGTGGCGGCCACGGCGGCATCGGCCAGCCCGTGGGCGGAGAGCCGCAGCAGCTCCTCCACCGCGGGGACGCGGGCCGGCCTAGTCGTGGGCACGGGTCAGGCTCCACGTGCCGGTCGCCTCGTCGTAGGCGAGGTCGAAGACGCCGTCCGTCGCGCCGGCGCGCGCCTCGACCCGCCAGACGTAGCGGCCCTGGCCGTCGAGGTGGACGGGCAGGCCCTCCCGGTCGCGCCGGCGCCACCAGGCGCCGAGCTCCACCCAGTGGGCGAGCACCGCGTGCACGACGTAGCGCCGCCGCCGCCACCGGAACCGGGCCGGTGGCCCGGCCGGGTCGACGGCTGGGTCGACGGCAGAGTCGACGGCAGAGTCGACGGCTGGCTCGACGCTGATCGGCTCGTCGTACCGGCGCACGCCCCCCACCTCCCCGCCTGGTGCACTTTCGAACGTGTGTTCGAACACCGCCGAGACTAGCCCGCCCCCCCGAGAAGTCAAGCCCCGGGCTAACCTCGCCCGGTGGACGAGGCGAGCGTGGACGAGGCGAGCGTGGACGAGCCGACGCTGGAGCACCCCAGCGTGCGCCGCGTGCGCGAGGCGCTGGCTGCCGCCGGGGCCACCGGCAGCCCGATCGTCCTCGACGAGCACGCCCCCACCGCGGTGAGCGCCGCCGCCCAGCTCGGCTGCCCGGTGGACGCCATCGCCAACTCGCTGGTCTTCGCCGCCGACGGCGAGCCGGTGCTCGTGCTCACCTCGGGCGGGCACCGGGTCGACACGGCCAAGGTCGCCGACCTGCTGGGCGTGGCCAAGGTCCGCCGCGCGGACCCCGACCTCGTACGGGCCGCCACCGGCATGGTCATCGGCGGGGTCGCCCCGGTGGGCCACACCACCCCCCTGCGCACCCTCGTCGACGTGGCGCTGGCCGACTACGACGTCGTGTGGGCCGCCGGCGGGCATCCGCGCACGGTGTTCCCCACCAGCTTCAGCGAGCTCGTCCGCGTCACCGGCGGGACCCCCGCCGAGGTCGCGTGAGCCCCACCGTCACCTTCCACCTCTGGGGCGTGCCCGTCCGAGGCGTCCCCGCCGCGGTGCTCGCGATGGCCCGCGAGCGCCGCCCGCTGCGCAGCGCCCCCGGGCTGCGCTTCGCGAAGCTGCTGGGCACCGGGTCGGGTGAGTCCTTCGGCCTGCGTGACGCCGACGTGCGGCACTGGGCGGTCCTCGCGTCCTGGACGAGCCCCGAGGCCGCGCGCGCCTTCGAGGGCCACCCGGTGGTCCGTCGCTTCGACGCCCGCAGCCAGGAGCGGCTGCGGCTGACCCTGGAGCCGCTCGCCAGCCGGGGCCGCTGGTCGGGACGGGAGCCCTTCGGCGACGCGGGGCCGCCGCGCACGTACGCCGGCCCGGTCGCCGCCCTCACCCGGGCCCGCGTGCGCCCCACGCGGTGGCGGGAGTTCTGGCGGTCGGTGCCGGCGGTGTCCGCGGACCTCGCGCAGGCGCCGGGGCTGCTGCTGCGGCTCGGCGTCGGCGAGGCACCGGTCGGCCTCCAGGGAACCGTCAGCCTGTGGCGCGACGCATCCGACCTCACCGCCTTCGCGTATCGGCGCGCGCCCCACGCGGAGGTGGTCCGGCGCACCCGCGAACGCGGGTGGTACGCCGAGGAGCTCTTCGCGCGCTTCGCGGTCCACGAGGTCGAGGGCACCTATCGGGGCAGCGCACCGCGCGGCGGGTGAGCCCCCCGTGCCCCCTTAGGCTCACCCCTCGTGAGCGTGCGCATCTACACCGGGCCGCACGCGGACCGCCACCGCGGTGGTGGTCCGCGTCTGATGCGGCTGTTGGTGTGGCTGCTCACCCTCGGGGTCGTCGGCCTCGAGATCGCCTACGCCCTCGCCGAGGGGGCCCAGCGGCGCGACCTGACGATCGCGGTGGTGGTCACGTTCTTCCTGGCGAGCACCCTGCACGCGCTGACCTCGCGCGGGTTCTGGTGGACCGCCGGCTTCCTCGTCGTCACCGTCGGCGGCGGGCTCGCGGTCGAGGCGATCGGGGTCCGGACCGGCTGGCCGTTCGGGGACTACGTCTACGCATCGGGACGGCTCGGGCCGACCGTGCTCGGCGTACCGGTCGTCATCCCGTTGGCGTGGTCGATGATGGCCTACCCCACGCTGATCGCCGCACGGACGCTGTGCCGAGGTGCGCTGACGACGCCGCTGGTGGGCGCGTGGGCGCTGGCCTCGTGGGACCTCTTCCTCGACCCGATGATGACCGGGCAAGGCTTCTGGCGCTTCACGCAGAAGGGCGTGGCGCTGCCGAGATCCCCCGGCGTCCCCCTGTCGAACTACGCCGGCTGGCTGCTCGTGGCGTTCGCGATGATGCTGCTGCTCGACCAGCTGCCTCGCAAGCACGCGCGCGACGGCGCACCCGCGGTGCTGTTCCTGTGGACCTACGTCTCCTCGGTCGTCGGCAACGCGTTCGTCTTCGACCGGCCGTGGGTCGCCTTCTACGGCGGCGTCGCGATGGGTCTCGTGGCGATCCCGTACGCGTGGGTGCTGTGGTCCGGTCGGCCGTAGCGCTGCGCGCGGCGACCTACGCCGGTACGGCGCTGGCGCTGCTCGGCACCGGGCACCTCGCCGTGAACCTGCGCCTGTTGCGCCGGCCGGACGAGGACGGGCGCGAGGTGGGCGAGCCCGTGTCGGTGCTGCTGCCCGTCCGCGACGAGGCGGGCCGCGTGGCCACGTGTCTCGCCGCGTTGATGGCCCAGGAACGCTTGGCGTCACTGGAGATCCTTGTCCTCGACGACGGCTCCTCGGACGGCACGGCCGACATCGCGCGCACGGTCGCCGGAGACGACCCGCGGGTGCGGGTGCTCACCGGGCAGCCGCCGCCCGACGGCTGGCTGGGCAAGCCCTTCGCGTGCGCCCAGCTGGCCGCTCACGCGCACGGGCGCGTGCTCGTGTTCGTCGACGCCGACGTCGTCGCGGCTCCGGGCGCGGTGGCCGCGACGGTGGCCCTGCTCCGCGACCTCGGGTGGCAGCTGGTGAGTCCGTACCCGCGCCAGCTCGCCGACACGGCGTTGCCGCGGCTGGTGCAACCGCTCCTGCAGTGGTCGTGGCTGACGTTCCTGCCGCTGCGGCTTGCCGAGCGCTCGCGGCGGACGTCCCTGGTCGCGGCGAACGGCCAGCTGCTCGCCGTCGACGCCGACGCCTACCGCGCCGCGGGCGGTCACGAGGCGGTCAGGGACTGCGTGCTGGAGGACCTCGAGCTGCTGAAGGCGTTGAAGCGCAACGGCTTTCGCGGTGGAGTGGTGGACGGCTCGACGATCGCGACGTGCCGGATGTACGACACCGGCGCGCAGCTGCGCGAGGGCTACACGAAGTCGCTGTGGGCCGCGTTCGGCTCGCCCGCCGGGGCAGTCGCGGTGTGCGCGGCACTGCTGGGCGCGTACGTGCTGCCGCCGGTCGTGGCCCTGACCGACCGGGACGCCGGCATCCGGCGGGTGGCGCTGGCGGGCACCGCGGCCGGCGTGCTCGGCAGGGTGCTCGCGGGACGGCGTACCGGCGCGCGCGTCTGGCCAGACGCCCTCGCGCACCCGGCATCCGTGGTGGCGTTCGTCGCCCTGACCGTCGAGTCCTTCCGCCGGCGCCGGGTCGGGTCGCTTCGGTGGAAGGGGCGCCCGCTGTGAGCCGCGTCGTGGTGGTCGGGGCGGGCATGGGGGGTCTCGCGGTCGCTGCCCGCCTGGCGGTGAAGGGCCACCGGGTGGTGGTGTGCGAGCAGGCGGAGACCTACGGCGGGAAGCTCGGCTGGTACGAGCGCGACGGATTCGCCTTCGACACCGGGCCCTCGCTGCTGACCCTCCCCGCGGTGTGGCGCGACACCTTCCTCAAGACCGGCCGGCCGATGGAGGAGTGCGTGGACCTCGTCGAGGTCGACCCGGTCGCGCACTACCGCTTCCCCGACGGCACCGAGCTCGACGTCCCCAACGACCGGCTCCGGGCGTGCGCCGCCTTCCAGGACGCCTTCGGCGGCACGGCCGGTGAGGACTGGCGCCGCTTCCTCGCCCACGCCGGCGAGGTGTGGGCGGTGACCCGCAAGCCCTTCCTCGAGTCCGCGCTGTCCGGCCCCCGCGACCTTCTCGGCTGGTCCCGCCGCGTCTCCGACGTGCGCACCGTCGCGCCGTGGCGCAGCCTCGACCACGTCGCCCGACGGTTCCTGCGCGACCCCCGTCAGCGGCAGTTCCTGTGGCGCTACGCGACCTACACCGGCTCCGACCCGCGGCGCACACCGGCGGCGCTGTGCGTCGTGCCGTGGGTGGAGCAGACCTTCGGCGCGTGGTACGTGCTCGGCGGCCTGCGCCGCCTCGGCGACGCCCTGTACCAGCGGTGCGTGGAGCGTAAGGTCGACGTCCGCCTGGGCGCCGACGTCGTCGCCATCACCGTCGACGGCGCCGGGCGGGTCGACGGGGTGCGACTGGCCGACGGCGAGCAGCTGCCGGCCGACGTCGTCGTCTCCGACGCCGACGCGAGCGAGGTCTACGGGCGGCTGCTGCCGAGGCGGCTGGCCACCGCCCGCGGCCCGTCGCGGCGGCTGGCCGCGTCGACACCGTCGCTGTCCGGCTTCGTCCTCCTGCTGGCCCTCGACGGGCGCACGGCGGGGCTGCGGCACCACACCGTCACCTTCCCCGCCGACTACTCCGCCGAGTTCGACGCGATCTTCGGGCGCGCGCCCCAGCCGGTCCCCGACCCGACGGTGTACGTCTCCGCCCCCGACGACCCCGCCCTGCGCCCCTCGCCGGACACCGAGGCGTGGTTCGTCCTCGTCAACGCCCCGCGCCACGACCCGAGCCGAGGCGTCGACTGGGACCGCGAGGGGCTCGCCGACGGCTACGCCGACCACGTGCTCGCCGTGCTGGCCGCGCGCGGGCTCGACGTGCGCGAGCGGGTGCGCTGGCGCGTCGTGCGCACCCCCGCCGACCTCGCCCGAGACACCCGTGCCCCCGGCGGGTCGATCTACGGGACCTCCTCGAACGGGGCGCGCGCGGCGTTCCTGCGCGCGGCCAACGTCTCGCCGGTGCGTGGGCTCTACCTCGTCGGCGGCTCCGCGCATCCCGGTGGTGGGCTCCCCCTGGTCGGGCTGTCCGCCGAGATCGTGGCCGACCTGGTGGGCCGCGCCTGACCCCGGCGGCCTCAGCGCAGCCGGCGTCGCACGACGGGGAGCAGCTGGGCGAGCCCCACCACGCCGAGCACGAGCCAGGCCCAGGTCCCGGCGGCGGCCCACGCCGCGGCGTGGGCCGGGTAGACGGCGGCGCCGAGCAGGAACATCGCGGTCACGATCACGCGCGTGGGGCGCTCGAAGACGGTGACGACGCCGACCTCCGCCATGCCGGCGGCGGCGGCCCGCGCGCGCACGTACTCCAGCAGCACCATGACGGCACCCGCGGCGGCCGCCACCGTCCCGGCGGCGCCGACCGCCCAGAGCGCCACGAGGTAGAGCAGGTCGCTCACCCGGTCGAGGGCGGAGTCGAGCACGTGCCCCCACGCGCTGACCCGGTCGGTCATGACCGCCACCGCGCCGTCGAGGTTGTCCAGCACGCCGGAGACCACGACCAGCACGACGGCCAGCCAGAGCCACGCCCCGCCGGCGGCGGCGGCGCCCGCGGCGCCGCCGGCGACCAGCGGGCCGACCGCGGTGAGCGCGTCCGGTGGCACCCCCAGAGACGCGAACGGGCGCGCGAGCACGTACACGACGGCGAGCCAGCCCCCCACCAGGCGAGACGACGCCGGGTCGTACCCCCCGTGCAGCCGGGACCAGCGGGCGAAGTACTCGGCCCGGCCCGCCGGGGCTGCCATCAGCTCCGGTGGCCCAGGTCCAGGGCGGCGTAGACCTCACGCGTGGCCATGGACCGGTTGAGCGTGTAGAAGTGCAGGCCCGGGGCGCCGCCGTCGAGCAGCTCCCCCGCGAGCTCGCTGGCCGCCGCCACGCCGACCGCGCGGACCGCCGCCGGGTCGTCGCGCACCGCATGGAGGCGCTCGGCGAGGGCCGGGGGGACCGGTGCGCCGGACAGCTGCGCGAAGCGCTCGACCTGCGCGACGTTCGTGACCGGCATGATCCCGGGGATCACCGGCAGGGCGCAGCCGAGCGCGGAGAGCCGGTCGACCAGACGGAAGTACGCCGCTGCGTCGAAGAAGAACTGGGTGACCGCGAAGTCGGCCCCGGCGAGCGCCTTGTCGCGCAGCACGCGTGCGTCCGAGTCGAAGTCGAGCGCCTCCGGGTGCTTGTCGGGGAAGGCGGCGACGCCGACGCAGAAGTCGCCGAGGGAGCGCACGAGCTCGACCAGCTCGACCGCGTGACGAAGGCCCTGCGGGTGCTGCTCCCACGGGGCGCCCGGCCCGCCGGGCGGGTCCCCGCGCAGGGCGAGGACGTTGCGCACGCCCGCGGCGGCGTAGCCCCCGACGACCTGGCGAAGCTCGGCCCGCGAGGAGCCCACGCAGGTCAGGTGGGCCGTCGGGGTCAGCGTCGTCTCGGTCGCGATGCGCTCGGTCACCCGGATCGTCCGGTCCCGCGTCGACCCGCCCGCGCCGTAGGTCACCGACACGAAGGTCGGCGCCAGGCCCTCCAGCTCGCGCAGGGTCTGCCACAGCTGGCGCTCCCCCGCGTCGTCCTTCGGCGGGAAGAACTCGAAGGACCACGACCGACGCCCCGTCGCCAACAGGTCGCGCACGGTCGCTGCCTTCGGGACCTGCGAAGCCATGGGTCAAGCCTAGGGGCGGCCGGTGCCCGGTCGAGACGCTCGCGCTGCGGGACGCCGCGAGCGCGCCTACGCTGGCCAGGATGGAGCCCAGCCCGCTCGACGTCGAGGACCTCCGCGTACGCGTGCAGAAGCACCTGGACGCCTTCCTCGGCGCGCAGGTCGCGCGGCTGGACGACGTCGACCCGGACGTCGAGCCGCTGATGGACGCGCTCACCGACCTGCTCGTCGGCGGCAAACGGCTGCGGCCGGCGTTCTGCTGGTGGGGCTGGCGCGGCGCCGGTGGGCCAGACGACGAGGCGGCGATGGTCGCGGCGACGTCGCTGGAGCTGCTGCAGGCCTGCGCCCTGGTGCATGACGACGTGATGGACGGCTCGGACACCCGGCGCGGCCGGCCGGCGGCGCACCGGCGCTTCGCGGCGCTGCACCGGGTGTCGGCCTGGCTCGGCTCGTCCGAGACCTTCGGGGTCGGCGCGGCGATCCTGCTCGGGGACCTGTGCCTGTCCTGGGCGGACCAGCTGCTGAGCACCTGCGGCCTCCCCGACCCGGCCCTTCGACGCGCCAAACCGGTCTTCGACGTCATGCGCACGGAGCTGATGGCCGGCCAGTACCTCGACCTGCTCGAGCAGGCGCGCGGCGGCGGCTCGGTCGGGTCGGCGCTGCGGGTCGTGCGGTTCAAGTCGGCGAAGTACACCGTGGAGCGCCCGCTGCACCTCGGCATCGCCCTCGCGGGCGGCGGGCCGGAGCTGATGGAGGCGTCGAGCCGGTACGGGCTACCGCTCGGCGAGGCCTTCCAGCTGCGCGACGACGTCCTCGGGGTCTTCGGCGACCCCCAGGAGACCGGAAAGCCGGCCGGCGACGACCTGCGCGAGGGCAAGCGGACCGTGCTCGTCGCCCTCGCCCTCGAGGCCGCCTCGCCCGCCCAGGCCGGGCTGCTCCGCCGGGACCTGGGCGACCCCGCGCTCACCCCCGACGGTGTCGCGGGCCTGCGCGAGGTGATCACCGAGACCGGGGCGCTGGCCCGGGTGGAGCAGCTGATCACCGCCCGGACCGAGGAGGCCGTCGACGCGCTCGCCACCAGCGGCCTGGCCGAGCCGGCCCGAGCGGTGCTCGCCGACCTCGCGGTCGCCGCGACCGCCCGGCGCGGCTGAGCCGTGCGCACGGTCAGCGGGCCGACCGACCGCGTCGTCATCGTCGGGGCCGGCCTCGCCGGGCTGTCCGCGGCCCTCCGCCTGGCCGCCGCCGGCCGGGACGTGGTCGTGCTCGAACGGGAGGACGTACCCGGTGGCCGGGCCGGCCTGCTGGAGGTCGACGGCTATCGCTTCGACACCGGACCGACTGTGCTCACCATGCCGGACCTCATCGCGGACGCGCTGGGCTGCGTCGGGGAGCGGCTGGAGGACTGGCTGGACCTGGTCCCGCTGGCGCCCCTGTACCGGGCGTACTTCCCGGACGGCAGCGCCCTCGACGTGCACGCCGACGTCGACGCCATGGCCGACGAGGTCGCGACGGTGTGCGGCGCGGCGGAGGCCGACGGATACCGGCGCTACGTGGACTTCGTGACCCGGCTGTACCGCTACGAGATGGCCGACTTCATCGACCGGAACATTGACTCCCCCCTCGGCCTGGTCACCCCGTCGCTGGCGCGCCTGGTCGCGACCGGTGGGTTCCGCCGGCTCGGCCCCAAGGTCGGGTCGTACCTGCGGGACCCGCGGACGCGCCGGGTGTTCTCCTTCCAGGCGATGTACGCCGGGCTCGCCCCGGGCGACGCGCTCGCGCTCTACGCCGTCATCGCCTACATGGACTCCGTCGCGGGGGTGTCCTTCCCGCGGGGGGGCATGCACGCCGTCCCCCGGGCGCTCGCCGGCGCCGCGGCCAAGCACGGGGTCGACCTGCGCTATGGGGAGACCGTCACGCGGGTCGAGGTCTCGGGCTCGCGCGCGGTCGCCGTGCACACCGAGCACGAGCGCATCCCGTGCGACGCCGTGGTCCTCACCCCTGACCTGCCGGTGGCGATGCGGGACCTGCTGGGTCGCGAGCCGCGCAGGATGACGTACTCGCCGTCCTGCTTCCTGCTGCTCGCCGGCTCCCGCGCCCGCTACACCCGGACCGCGCACCACACGATCCACTTCGGCTCCGCCTGGGACGGCGTCTTCCGCGAGCTGATCCGCGACGGGCGCCTGATGTCCGACCCGTCGTTCCTCGTGACGAACCCGACGCGGACCGACCCCTCCCTCGCTCCGGCGGGGCGGGAGTCGTACTACGTCCTGTTCCCCACGCCGAACCTGGACGCCGGGCTGTCGTGGTCGGCCGGGTCCGTCCGGGCGTACCGGGACGAGGTGCTGCGCGTGCTCGAGGACCGCGGCTACGTGGGGTTCGGCGAGGCCATCGAGGTGGAGTCGGTGACCACCCCCGCGGACTGGGCG
>DATJPE010000069.1 GCA_035506535.1 Actinomycetes bacterium
TGGCGAAGATGTGCGACCTGCTCCGCCAAGGCCGCGCCCCGTCGGAACTCATGGCCACCTACGCCGCGGAGGACGCTCGGCGTCCCCGAAACGGGCTCTGCCCATGCGGCAGCGGGAAGAAGTGGAAGAAATGCCACGGCATCGCCAGGACCCACGTCCAGTGACGATGCGACCACCCACCTGGTGCGGGCGGGCGACGTCACCGGGCAGGTGACCGCGCCAGTGCGTGAGGCGTTAGTCGCTGTTGGTTGGGCTCGTGGGCGCGGACAGTGCCGCGATCGCCAGGTCGATCGTCGGGTACACCTCGATCTTCGTGTGGTTCTCCTTGGCGCAGCTGAGTACGACGTCGCGGATCTGGCCGACGGGATGGGCGACGGCGAGACGGACGCTGCTGCGGTCGAGTTCGATCGCCGCCTGGGCGAGCATGTCGGTTGCCGTGACGTCGATGAACGGTGCCGTCTCAGCATCCACGACGACGCCGCGGGTGCTCGGCCCCACTGCCGCTCGGATGGTCTCGTGGACGTCGTGCGAGTTGGCGAAGAACAAGCCGGACTCGACGCGCAGAACAGGCACCTCGGGGTCGGGGGTGAGACCCGAGTGCCGTTGGACGTCGACCCAGGCACCGGTCGACTCTCGCGCCAGTCGTGCGATGTGTGGGCGCGACGACCGGTCCAGCAGCAGCAGCATCGAGGCACCGATGCCGATGAACAGGCCGGTCAGCGTGTCGAAGAACAGCACTCCTAGCAGCGCGGCGAGCGCGGCCAGGAAGTCCGCTCGTGCGGCCCAGCCGTAGTCGTGACCGAGGCGGCTGCTCCACACCTTGTACAGGCGCACGAGGGACGGGATGTTGACCAGGTCGACGACCGCTGCGATCACCACGGCCGCGAGCGTCGCCTCGGGCAAGTACTCGAACAGTCCGGTGAGGAAGAGCAGGGTGAGGACGGTGAGCGCGGCGACCGTGAGTCCGGACACCTGGGACTTCGCTCCGGCGCCGCCGTTCACGGCGGTCTTGGAAAGGCTGCCGTTGACCACCATGCCGGAGCTGAGCCCGGCGCCGAGATTCGCCGCTCCCAGGCCAAGGAGCTCGCGGTTGGCGTCGATGTCATAACCGGCCTTGGCCGCGTAGGTCTTGGCGGCGGCCAGGCCCTCGGCATAGCCGACGAGTAGGATCCCGATGGCCGGCGTGACCAGCTGCAGCCAGCTCATCGAGGAAGGCACCGACGGCAGTCCGATCTGCGGCAGTCCCGAGTCGATGTGGCCGACGATCTCGATGCCGTGCTTGTCCAGGTTGAACATCCATACCGCGGCGATGCTCACCAGGACCACGACCAGCGAGCCGGGTACCAGCGGGAGCCAGCGGCGCAGCACCAGGATGGCGACGAGGCTCACGAGGCCGACGGTCAGCGTCGTCAGGCTCGTGTCACTGAGGTGGGTGAGCAGGTGCCACAGCTTCTCGAAGAAGTTGCCCTTGCCCTTGGGGACGCCGAACAGCGCGGGCAGCTGCCCGACGATGATCGTCAGCGCGAGACCGACGATGAACCCCTTGAACACTGGCCCGGAGATGAACGACGCGAGGAACCCGAGCCGCGCCACGCCAGCGAGCAGACCCAGCACGCCGGTGACGACCGCGAGCGCAGCCGTCACGTGCATGAAGTTGGCGGTGCCGCCCTTGGCGAAGCCCGCCACGATGCTGACCGACAGCGCCGCAGTGGCGGACATCGGGGAGACCACCAAGTGCCGGGACGACCCGAGTGCGGCGTAGAACACCAGCGCCGGGACGGCGGCGTACAGGCCGACGACCGGCGGCACTCCGGCGATCGTGGCGTAGGCCAGCGACTCGGGGATCAGGACCGCCCACACCGTCAGACCTGCGATCAGGTCCGGTCGCAGCCAGCTGGTCTTGTAACCGCGCAACGAGCCGAAGAACAGCGGTGCGCGGTTGGTAGCCACTTCCGAAGCCATGCCTGCTCCCTTGGTGGGCACCGTGTCGACGCGGTGCGAGCTCCTCGAAGGAGGCTGGCACCCTGGCGCCGGGCCCGGCATCACCCGCCCGGCGATCTCACCTAGGGGAGATCCCTCGCCAGGTGATGCCTCCCTTCGGTGTCGGCGCGACCCTCGCTCTGGAGGGTAGGGCGACGGATGATCAGACGGATGCGCTTGCGCCGGCTCGCGAGCCGGGTGTGGGACAGCCTCTGGTTCGTGCCCGCGGTGTATGTGTTCGCCGCGCTCGTCCTCAGCCTTGGCCTCGCCAGCTGGGACGCGAAGGACCCGATCGAGCTGACCAGGGCCTTCAACGCGTCCAGCGCGACCTCAGCACTGTCGGCGCTGGCCAGCGGCATGCTCGCGTTCACCGGCTTCGTCACCTCGGTGATCCTGCTCGTGGTGCAGTTCGGCACGAGCGAGTTCTCACCGCGTTTCGTCGCCTGGTTCCGCCGTGACCGCACGCTGAAGTTTGCGCTGAGTACATTCAGCGCGACATTCGTGTTCGGGCTCGTCTCGACCGCACAGGTGGGCCGCGGGGACGAGTCGTTCGTCCCGACAAGGACACTTGTCGCGGCCCTGTTCCTGACGCTCTTGAGCATCCTCATGTTCCTCCTGCTCATCGACCGGACGTCCAACGACCTGCGAGTGGCACATGTCGTCCAGCTCGTCGACGTCGAGGCGCGCAAGGTGTTCGACGCCGTGTATCCGCCAAGTGCGTTGGTGGCCGCAGCGGCACAACACAAAGCAGACTCAGTGAAGGCCTTGACGCCCATCCAGACCATCTCGTTGCTTGGTGTCGGCCAGGTCGTGACGGCGCTCGACCGGACTGGGATCGCGGACCTCGCCGAGAGGTACGACGCGCTCATCCAGTTGGTGCCGGCCTTGGGTGACCACGTGCCGACTGGCGGGACTCTCTTCGCCGTCTACGGCGCGCGCGAGCTCCCCGAGCGCCAGCTCCGACGCGCGATCATCCTCGGCGACGAGCGGACGATCGACGACGACCCGGCCTTCACCATCCGGATGCTGGTCGATGTCGCGATCAAGGCGCTCTCGCCGGCGATCAACGACCCCACTACCGCCGGGCAGTCGCTGGACCGCATCGAGGACCTCCTGCGCTACGCATCGTCCAAGCACCTGTCCACAGGCACCGTCACTGACCGCAAGGGGGCCGTCAGGTTCGTGTACTCGACGCCGACGTGGGAGGACCTGGTCGGGCTTGCGCTGGACGAGATCCGGGCCTTCGGCGCAGGGCAGTACCAGGTCGCTCGCCGACTTCGTGCCCTGCTCGACGACCTGGTCGCCGATCTCCCGGAGGCGAGGCGCCCAGCGCTTGTCGAGCAGCGCGCCCTCCTCGACGATGCGGTCGCCACCGCGATCCCTCCGAGCCAGCGAGCCGCTGCCCTCGTCCCCGACCGCCAGGGGCTCGGCATGTCGCCTCGCGGCTGATTCGAACGAGAGGATTCGCAGAGCTCGTCGCCCAGGCGCCAGTCACGCGGGTGCGACGGTGACGGGAAGTTCCGCTCAAGCGCTTGCCTTGCCAAGCGCGACCTCGATGCCTGCGGCGAGGACGACCGCACCAGCGACCAGCCACGAGAAGACTTTCGCCGGAACAACCACAATCAACCCTGCCATCGTGATCGCGGTCACCAGGGTTGCCACCGCAATCCATCCGAACGCGAGCCGCACTGCCGGATGCTCCGCCGATAGGGCGAGGACCCCGACCGCGAGCAGGCCGGCTGCGAACGCTCCTCCTTCCAGCAGGGCCCCCTCGATGGTCATGGCACCGGACTGCGTGACGGGTACGGCGGTGACGGCGGCGGCGGCGACCGTGATCGCGAGGGCGAGGGCGAACTGGGCCACCAACCAGGTCCGCTGGCGTGAAGCATCCGACGGGAAGCCGAGCGGCAGGACCCCGTCGATGTAGATGACCCAGAGCGAGAACCCGACGAGGAAGGCGCCAAGCACCGCCGCGAAGACGACCCCGGTCGCTGAATCGGCTGCGAAGGCGACCTTCAGGAAGCTGAGACCCATCAGGACGAGGAACAGCTGCGCGTGCCTGTCCGCCGCATGCCGGGCATCCACAGGTTGATCACGGGCCACGCGCGTGAGGTAGGAGCCGAGGACGGCTACCAGGAAGACCAGCACCACTGCACTGGTGAGAACGGCGGCGGTCGCCCGAGGCAGTACCAACGCTGTCAGCGTCGACAGCCCGACAGCCACACAGCCCGCGACCGGCAGCACCAGCACGCGGACGTCCGAGACTGAGCTTCGGGGGACGATGGCGTACAAGGCCGCCACACCGAGGCTGATACCCGCGGCGGCGACGATCCCTGCGGCGTCATCCCGCGAGGACTTCGATACCGCGGCCGCCACGGCGACCGTGGTGCACATCAGCTGCAGGACGACGACGGCGCGAGTGGACCAGCGCTCGTCGGGGAAGCGGTTGAGCCGGACCGTGACCAGCAGCCACGCGAGCCACAAGCCGGACAGCCAGCCCAGCACGAGCACCGTGTGCGACGCGTCGGGGTTGGTGCCCAGCTCGTTGGCGAACCGTCCGACGCAGGCGACGAAGACGATGTCGTACAGCCTCTCGAGCCAGACGACCCGGGATGCTGTCGGAGTGGGTTCGACGGTCATGCTGCGACGGTAGGTCGGGGATGGAGCTCGTTCGTGATCAGTGGGAACGCCACACGGGACGAGGCCTCATCACAGACTGCTGATGGTCAGCGCGATGAACATGCCCAGCACGATCTCGCTGATCACCCAGGAGTTCGCGCTCATCCAGTCCCTGGCCTTCGGCATGAGGGCTTGGGCCTTGGCACCGAAGACCATCAGGAGCAGTGCCGGCAGTGCCAGCAGCAGCAAGGTCATCAGGACAAACGGAACGATCGCCCACCACGAGTCGTGGTGGCTCACGGCATACCCACCGACGGCGACGGCGGTGAGGATGTCGGACGGGAACACCCCGAGCAGCAGGAAGCCCAGCTTGAACGCCCTGCCTGGCGTGGCGGACTCGAGCTTCCCCATCCACTGGGGCGGCTCGGACTGCTTGCGCGTCAGGAACTTGTGCACCGCAGCCGACAGGAGAAGCACCAGGATCACGATGTCCAGCGTGTTGTTGGAGGCGCCCTGGTGGGACGCACCGGTGCCCAGCACGAACGCGAGACTGGCGACCGTGGTGATGGAGAGGGCCGCGCCGCCGACGAACGACGCGGAGTCCCGACGCCACTTCGGCGTGGTCGCCAGGAAGATGGCCGTAAGGATCTGCGGACCGGCGACCATCACGAACGCCAGCGACACCAACTTCGCCACGTTCACAGCACTGTCCACTCCCTGCGCATGTGCTTCCACTCCTAGGCTCGACGCTTCCATCGGGCACCCCGCACGCTCCCATCGGGCACTCCTCGCCGCATCACCTACGAAGGAAATCACCTAGGGGAGGTCTGGAAGGCCGATCCGCCCGAGAGCCAGGACGCCTTGATCGACGTCGAGAGGCGAAGCCGATGAACCGCAACTACTTCAGAACCTACGTCTGGAGGCCGGTGCTTCGTTCAGCCGGCGCGCCGGGTGGGCGTGACAACGGGGATGCATGCGATGCGGCACACGTGCGCCTCAACCTGGCTCGAGCACCGGGTGTGCCGATCCCGGCTTCACTCTCCGGGTTTACACGCACGTCATGCCGTCGTCGGGCGAGCATGCGCGCAAAGCGATGGACGCGGCCTTCGGGGAGGGCTGGAGGCCCGCCGAAGGCCGCGTCCATCGCTGGCGCACGCTGGGCGAACGAGAGGCCGCCCATGAGTGGCAACTGACGGAAACCGTCGAACGACGTTTCCGCAGCTCAGAGCCTGTTTCGGCCCATCACCGCAGGTCAGCCGACCGCGCGGATCAGATGTCGTAGTAGAGCTCGAACTCGTGGGGGTGCGGGCGCAGCCGGATCGGGTCGATCTCGTTGGAGCGCTTGTAGTCGACCCAGGTCTCGATGAGGTCCTCGGTGAACACGCCCCCCTCGGTGAGGTAGTCGTGGTCGCTCTCGAGGTTGTCGAGCACCTCGGCGAGGGTGCCGGGCACCTGCGGAATGGAGGCGGCCTCGTCCGGCGGCAGATCGTACAGGTCCTTGTCGACCGGCGTCGGCGGCTCGATCTTGTTCTTGATGCCGTCGAGCCCCGCGAGCAGCATGGCAGAGAACGCGAGGTAGGGGTTGCTCGACGGGTCGGGCACCCGGAACTCGATGCGCTTGGCCTTGGGGTTCGAGCCCGTCACCGGGACGCGGATGCACGCCGAGCGGTTGCGCGCCGAGTACACGAGGTTGACGGGCGCCTCGAAGCCCGGCACGAGACGGTGGTAGCTGTTCACAGTCGGGTTCGTGAACGCGAGCAGTGACGGGGCGTGGTGCAGCAGGCCGCCGACGTACCAGCGGGCAAGGTCGGACAGGCCGCCGTAGCCCAGCTCGTCGTAGAACAGTGGCGAGCCGTCCTTCCACAGCGATTGGTGGCAGTGCATGCCTGATCCGTTGTCGCCGAAGAGCGGCTTGGGCATGAAGGTGACCGTCTTGCCCGCCTGCCAGGCAACGTTCTTGATGAGGTACTTGAACAGCATGGTCTTGTCGGCGGCGCGGGCCAGCGTGTCGAAGCGGTAGTTGATCTCGGCTTGGCCGGCGGTGCCGACCTCGTGGTGGGCGCGCTCGACGGCCAGCCCGGCGTTGTTGAGCGCCAGCGTCATCTGGTCGCGCAGGTCCGCGTAGTGGTCGACCGGGGGCACGGGGAAGTACCCGCCCTTGTAGCGCGTCTTGTAGCCGCGGTTGCCGCCCTCCTCGACGCGCCCGGTGTTCCAGGCGCCCTCGATGGAGTCGATGTGGTAGTACCCCTCGTTCTGCTTCGTCTCGAAACGCACATCGTCGAAGATGTAGAACTCGGCCTCGGGCGCGAAGAACGCGGTGTCCGCGATGCCGGTCGACTTCAGGTACGCCTCCGCCTTCGCGGCCACCTGCCGCGGGTCGCGCGAGTACGGCTCGCGCGTGTACGGGTCGACGATCGCGAAGTTGAGGGCGATGGTCTTCTCGCTGCGGAACGGGTCGATGTAGGCCGTCGTGACGTCGGGGATGAGCTGCATGTCCGACTCGTTGATGGCCTGGAAGCCCCGGATCGAGGACCCGTCGAACATCTGGCCGTCCGTGAAGAAGTCCTCGCCTACGGATTCGGCCGGCACGTTGAAGTGCTGCATGACGCCCGGCAGGTCGCAGAAGCGCACGTCGATGAACTTGACGTCGTTGTCCTTGATGAAGGCCAGGACCTCGTCAGCGTTGGAGAACATCCATCCTCCTTGCGGGTCGGCGACTCTCGCCGATGCGTCGGACGCTAGGTGTTGGCAGTTTCCCGAGGGTGTCTCGGTTGTTTCCACGGTGTTACGCGGACGGTCAGCGAGACCGCCCGGGTGACGAGAGCCCGTGCGGCAGCCTGCCGTGCCGGGCGAAGGCTGGCAAGGGCGGGAGCCCGTGCCCGGTCGCCGACCGGCAGGACGGCGTACGTGCTCGCGCGTACCCTCGACGCTGTGGGCGAGGAGCAGCGGGCCGGAATCAGCCGGGAGGACCTCGCCGGCTGGCTGGAGGGTCCGCGAGCCGCTCGGCCGGGGGCGTACGGGACGCCGGGGGAGCGCCTCGGGCTGCCCGCGACGGGGGCGGGATCGGTCGCCGGCTGGGGCCGCCGGTTCGCAGCGGTCTTCGTCGACTGGGTGGCCGCCCTCCTCATCGCGGGCGTGCTCTCGGGCCACGGCTACGGCACCCCGGCCTACCGTGCGGACACCTTGCTCGTCTTCGGGGTCGAGGTCTTCGTCCTCACGGCGCTCTCGGGGGCGTCGTTCGGACAGCGGCTCCTGCGGCTGCGGGTGGTCCAGGTCAACGGGCTGCGGTTGCGGACCGTCCCGACGCTGGTGCGGACCTTCCTGCTGTGCCTGGCGGTCCCGGCCCTGATCTGGGACCGCGACCGGAGGGGCCTGCACGACAGGGCCGCGCGCTCGGTCGTCGTCAACACCCGCTGAGGGACCTCAGCCCTTCTGCACCTTGGGCATGCGGACGTTCTTGGGCAGCGGCCCCTTGGGGACCGGCAGCTGGCCGCGCTGGCTGTCCAGCGCCTTCAGGCGGTAGTTCAGCTCGGTCACGTCGGCGGGACGAAGGACGCGGGGCAGTCGGATGACCGTGCGGTGCAGCTTGCGCAGCGGGACTTGGCCCTCGCCATCACCCATGAGGATCTCGTGCACGGGCGCGTCCGGCGCGACGCGCTGGACCCGGCGGCGCTCGGCGGTCAGCAGGTTCGTCGCGCTCGTCGGCCGGCCCTCCGCGACCAGCACGATCCCGGGGCGCCCGGTGACCCGGTGCACGAGGTCCTGGCCCTTGGTGACCGCGACGGCCGGGGAGACGGTCCAGCCCTTGCCGAGGGTGGTCAGCACGGACGCCGCGGCTCCTGGCTGGCCCTCCACGCTTCGGAGCGCGGCGGTCTGCGCGCGACGCCCGAACACGAACAGGCCGGTGACCACCCCAGCGGTCAGGCCGAGGATGCCGAAGGTCCACGGGTTGCCGATGACGAAGCCGAGCCCGAGCAGGACGGCGAAGACCCCCAGCCCCGCCCCGATCGCGAACAAGGGCATCCGCGGGTCGACCTTGCGGGTCATCGTCCAGGCGGCACGCAGCTGTCCGAACCGGCCGGGACGGTCCGATGGGGTCTTCTTGGCCATGCCCGAAGCCTACGCGGAGGCGCGGCCCGGCTCGCGCCGCGCGAGCGCCTGGGCGAACAGCCGGCCGGCCCGATAGGAGGATCGGACCAGCGGACCGCTGAGCACGCCGAGGAAGCCGATCTCCTCGGCCTCGTTCCGCAGCTCCACGAACTCCTCGGGACGCACCCAGCGCTCGACCGGGTGGTGCCGGGGGGAGGGCCGCAGGTACTGCGTGATCGTCAGCAGGTCGCAGCCGGCGCTGCGCAGGTCGCGCATAGCCTGCGTGACCTCCTCGCGCTGCTCGCCCAGACCGAGGATGAGGTTGGACTTCGTCACGAGCCCGTACGCCCTCGCGGCCGAGAGCACCGAGAGCGACCGGTCGTAGCGGAACGCCGGGCGAATCCGCTTGAAGATGCGTGGAACCGTCTCCAGGTTGTGCGCCAGCACCTCCGGGCGGCTCGAGAAGACCTCCTCGAGCTGCTCGGGAACGGCGTTGAAGTCCGGCACCAGCACCTCGACGCCGGTGCCGGGGTTGTGCGCGTGCACCTGGCGCACCGTCTCGGCGTACAGCCACGCACCGCCATCGGGAAGGTCGTCGCGGGCGACACCGGTGATCGTGGCGTAGCGCAGCCCCATCGAGGCCACCGACTCCGCCACCCGGCGCGGTTCGTCACGGTCGAGCTCGGCCGGCTTGCCGGTGTCGATCTGGCAGAAGTCACAGCGCCGGGTGCACTGCTCGCCCCCGATGAGGAACGTCGCCTCGCGATCCTCCCAGCACTCGTAGATGTTGGGGCAGCCCGCCTCCTCGCAGACCGTGTGCAGACCCTCGCGCTGCACCAGGTCCTTGAGCGCGGTGTACTCCGGACCGGTGCGCAGCCGGGTGCGGATCCACTCGGGCTTGCGCTCGATCGGGGTCTGGGCGTTGCGGACCTCCAGGCGCAGCATCCGCCGGCCTTCCGGGGCGACGGTCATCGCGTCACCGGTTGGCTCAGGGCGTCGAGGAGGCGCTTCTCGACGAAGGGGCGGGCTTCCGTGACGGTCACGTCGCGCCCGAGCTCGGCGGACAGCGACGTGACTCCGGCGTCGCTGATCCCGCAGGGGACGATCCGGTCGAACCAGGTGAGGTCGCAGTCGCAGTTGAGCGCGAAGCCGTGCATGGTGACGCCCTTGGCGACGCGGACCCCGATAGCGGCGACCTTGCGGTCGGGGCCGTGCGCGTCGGCGCCGACCCACACCCCGCTGCGTCCCTCGACCCGGGTCGTGGAAAGGCCGAGGTCGGCGCAGGCCTCGATGAGGGCGCCTTCCAGGCTGCGCACGTACGCGACGACGTCGACCGGGTCGGCCAGGCGCACGATCGGGTAGCCGACGAGCTGTCCCGGTCCGTGCCAGGTGATCTTGCCGCCACGGTCCACGTCCACGACCGGGGTGCCGTCGAAGGGCCGCTCCGCAGCAGCCGTCCGTCGTCCCGCTGTGTAGACCGGCTGGTGCTCCAGGAGCAGCAGCGTTTCCGGGGCGAACCCCTCGACCACGGCCGCGTGCGTGCGGCGCTGCTCGTCCCAGCCCGCGGTGTAGTCGACGTACGCCGGGCCGAAGCCGAGCTCGACCACGCGCATCGGGTCGCGAGCTGACGACATGACACCCAGCGTAGGAGGTCCCGCGTGCCGCCCGGACCGCCATGGGGGTCTAGGTTGCTGCCGGGGACCTCCCACCGGCAGTCGCGGGAGGCCTCCTTCCGGTCCGCCCAGCCTCGAGGTCACGCGTCATGGCACAGAACTCGGCCACCCCCACCCGCAAGGCCCGCGCGGCCGTCCGGTCGGCGCTGCGCCGCCTGCCGGCTCCACGGGACCGGGCGGCGCTCGAGGTGCTGCACGGCATGCGGACCCTGGTGACCGGCCAGGCCCCACGCCCCGAGCCCAAGCCCCAGTCCTCCCCCACGTCAAAGCCGGAGCCGGGCGCCGAGCCGGCGCCCCTCGAGCCGGGGCCCAGGACCTATGGCCTCGTGCCCGGGCCTCCCGTCCCCAAGCCGCCGGCCCTGCCGCCGGACACGGTGCGCGCCGAGTTCCCGCAGATGGTCGAGAAGTCCTCGGTCCGGTCGATGTACACCGCCGGTACGAACCCGATCCGCTATGACGTCGCCCTCTTCGAGCAGCTGAACAAGGAGTACGAGGACCACCCTCTCGTGCCCGCTCCGCGCAGCTTCGAGCCGAAGAACATGGCGGCCGACGCGCGCCGGCGAATCGACTGGACCCAGCGCTTCATCGACCTGCGCGACCAGAGCGTGCTGGAGATCGGTTGCGGCCAAGGCTACGAGGCCTACGTGCTGGCGCACGACTACGGGGCCACCGTCCACGGGGTCGACGTCGTGGAGTACGCGACCTGGCCGCAGCTCGCCTCGGCGGAGCTGAGCTTCGTCTTCGCGGACATGGCGGAGGACAACCCCTTCCCGGAGAACACCTTCGATCGCGTCGTGTCGTACACGGTCTGGGAGCACGTGGTCCACCCCCGCCGCATGCTCCAGGAGACGTACAAGGTGATGAAGCCGGGTGGCCTCGCCCTCATCCGAGCGAATCTCTACGCCGGCCCGAAGGCTTCGCACCGCTACCGGGACATCTACTTCCCCTGGCCGCACCTGCTCTTCTCCGACGACGTGATCTCGGACTGGTACGTCAGCAAGGGCCTGCCGCCCCGCGGCGTCGCGTGGGTGAACCGGCTCTCGTGGGGTCACTACGAGCGCTACATCGCCGAGATCGGCTTCCGGTTGCGCCACCTGTCGTTCTCGTCCAGCCCGTTCGACGAGGAGTTCTACCGGCGCTTCGAGGACGTCCTGGGCCGGTTCCCCGTCGAGGACCTGAAGCGAGACTTCTTCAACGTGGTGCTGGAGAAGCCGATCTGAGCCCGCGACGCATGCCGCACGCGACGGCGGATCACGCGATCGGTCCCGGCTCGAGACGGGCCTCGACCACGGTGCCGTCGTCTCCTCGCGCCACGCGGTAGGCGGCCGAGGTGGTGTCCGGCGAGTCGGCGACGACGCGAACCGCGTCGGTGCCCTCGAACAGGATCCCGATCCCGTCGTCGGTGGCGTAGGACACGGGCAGGACCTCGTCGGCCACCAGCTGCTGCAGCACGGGGCGACGCTGCTCCTCCACGTCGTAGTGCACGCCGCACCCGTACGGCAGCAGCCCCAGGCCGTTGGTCACCGGCCGCAGCGTGGGCCCGAAGGAGTCCGTCGGCCCCCCGACGTGCCAGCAGATCGCGCCAGCGCTGACCCCGGACAGCACGACGCCCGACTCCCAGGCCTGCCGCATCAGCGTGTCGACGCCGTGCACGGCCCAGACCGCGAGCAGGTTCGCGACCGACCCGCCCCCGACCCAGATCACGTCGGCCCCGAGCAGGGCCTCCTCCGGCTCGACGTTCGGCTGGCTGAACAGCTCGAGGTGGCCGACGTCCACCGACCAGCCGCGAAAGGCGCCATAGGTCCTCGACACGTAGCCACGGTCGTCACCCGAGGCGGTGAGGACGAACGTCAGCCGCGGCCGGTCCTTGCCGGTCAGCCGCAGTGCCTCCGCGACGCAACCGCCTGGGACCATCACGCCCCAGCGGTCGGTCGGCAGGAACCCGCCGCTGGTCGCCAGGATCCTCGGGGTCGGCACCCGCGCAGCCTACGGTCACCTCGCCGCCGGTCGAGAGTGTCCTCCGGGGCTGTCCCGCGGAGGCGCTCGCTCCCGGCGGCCTGTGGACAGGGTCCGCGGGGGCGGCCTCGCGCCCGGCAGGCTGGCCGGATGGCACGGATGCGGGGGAGCCGGCCGCCGGTCCCGCTCGAGCAGCTCGGCCGGCCCCTCACCGCCGCCGAGGCGGTCGGGGTGATCGTCGCGATCGGCGGCGCGCTCGCCGCGCTGCATGCGACAGGCCGCGGACACGGCGCCGCGGAGCACGTCGCGGTGGACGCCCGCGGAGCGGCGTTCCTGCTGCAGCCCGCGACCGGGGGAGAGCCGGCGGACGACGTACGCGCGCTCGCCCGCCGCGTCGAGTCGTGCGTCGGGCCCAGCCCCGAGCTGCTTCGCCGGCTGCTCGCCAGCGCCCGCTGCACCGATCCCGCGGGACGGCCGGGTGCCGCAGAGCTCGTCGACCTGGCTCGCCGAGTCACCCGGCCGCTGCCCGTGACCTTGCCGTCCGGGCGCGTGCCGGCCCGGTGGGCGTCCGCCGTCCCCGTGGCCCTCCTCGGACTCGCCCTCGCCATCGCCCTCGGGCGCGCGAGCGCGGGCGGTCCCTCGCCCCCGGCGTCGCTCCCATCGTCCGTCGGACCGACGTCCTCGGCCATCTCCTCCAGCGCCGCGTCGTCCGGCCGCTCGGCAGCGGCGCCTGTGGCTGACGTGCCCTGGGCCGTCGTGCTGCTCTCCCAGGACCGGGCCCGGGCACGAGCCTGGGCGAGCGGTACCCGGGCTGCGCTGGCGGGGGCCGACGTCGCGGGCGGGCCGGCGTACGCCCACGACGTCCGGCTCGTGACCCGCCTGCGGGGGGACGACCTGCGTGCGCACGGGTGGGCGCCGCGGATCGAACGCGTCGTCGTGGTCGGCCGCACCGGGCGACGCGTCGTGCTGCGCGTCCTCGACCGGCTGCCGTCGTACGTGCTGACGCAGGGCGGCGTCACCGTGCGCCGGGCGCCGGCGCGTGGCCGGACGTGGTGGCGCATCGAGCTCCGTCGGGTGGAGGGTGGGTGGCGAACCTGGTCCGTCGCCCGGGAAGGGGAGTGATGTCCGACTACTGGACCGCCTATGCCGAGAGCCTCGCCGACCCCGACGGCTTCTGGGGCAAGCAGTCGGCGCTGGTCGACTGGGTACGCCGGCCCGAACGCATCCTCGACGACCGCTCGGCGCCCCTGTTCCGGTGGTTCACCGGCGGGCGTCTCAACACCTGCGCCAACGCCCTGGACCGCCACGTCGCTGCCGGGCGTGGTGACCAGACGGCGATCATCTACGACAGCCCGGTCACGGGGTCACGCGCCCGCCTGAGCTACGCAGAGCTGCTGGACCAGGTCGAGCGCTTCGCCGGGGTCCTGCGCTCTCTCGGCGTCGGTCACGGCGATCGCGTCGTCGTGTACATGCCGATGATCCCCGAGGCAGCCGTCGCGATGCTGGCGTGCGCCCGTCTCGGCGCGGTGCACTGTGTCGTGTTCGGCGGCTTCGCGGCGCACGAGCTCGCGATCCGCATCGACGACGCGCGCCCGTCCGTGCTCGTGGCGGCGAGCTGCGGGGTCGAGCCCGCCCACGTCGTGCGTTACCTCCCGATCGTCGACGCCGCGCTGGAGCAGGCACAGTTCCCGCCGCAGCACGTCGTCGTCCTCGAACGCCAGCAGGAGCCCGTGATCCCGCTGCGGGCGAACGTGGTCGACTGGCGCGACGCGATGGCCGCGGCCGAGCCCGTCGAGGCGGTCCCCGTCGCCGCGACCGACCCGCTCTACGTGCTCTACACGTCGGGGACGACCGGACGACCGCGCGGCGTCGTCCGGGACAACGGCGGCCACGCGGTGGCCCTGCGCTGGTCCATGACCAACGTCTTCGGGATCCGACCCGGTGAGACCTGGTGGGCAGCCTCCGACATCGGCTGGGTCGTCGGTCACTCCTACATCGTGTACGGGCCGCTGCTCACCGGCGCCACCACCGTGGTCTACGAGGGCAAGCCGGTCGGCACCCCAGACGCGGGCGCGTTCTGGCGCGTCGCCTCCGAGCACGCCCTGGCGGGGATGTTCACCGCGCCGACCGCGCTACGAGCGATCCGTCGCGACGATCCCGAAGGCAAGCGGATCGCCGACTACGACCTGTCCGCGCTGCGCGCGATCTTCCTGGCCGGCGAGCGGCTCGACCCCGAGACCTACGAATGGACCGCTCGCCACCTCGGCATCCCCGTCGTCGACAACTGGTGGCAGACCGAGACCGGTTGGCCGATCTGCGCCAACCCCCAGGGCATGCCGGGGACGTCGATCCCGATCAAGGCGGGGTCGCCGACCCGGCCGATGCCCGGCTACGACGTCCAGGTCCTCGACTCCGATGGCGGGCAGGTCCCGGCCGGGGAGGAGGGATCCATCTGCATCCGGCTGCCGCTGCCGCCCGGGACGTTGCCCAGCCTGTGGAACGACGACGCCCGCTACATCCGCGACTACCTGACGACCTTCCCCGGGTACTACGCAACCGGGGACGGGGGCCACTTCGACGACGAGGGACACCTGTTCGTCATGGGGCGGACCGACGACATCATCAACTGCGCGGGGCACCGCCTGTCGACGGGCGCTCTCGAGGCGGTGCTGGCCACCCACTCCGCGGTCGCGGAGTGCGCGGTCATCGGCGTGCACGACGACATCAAGGGCCAGGTCCCTCGCGGCCTGGTCGTGCTCAAGGCAGGAGCCACCGTCGACGAGACCCAGCTCGCTCGCGACCTGGTGGCGCTCGTACGTGACCAAGTCGGGCCGGTGGCCTCACTCAAGCGGGTCGACGTCGTCCCGGCCCTGCCGAAGACGCGTTCCGGCAAGATCCTCCGGCGGACCATGCGGGGCATCGCGGACGGCCGGGACGAGCCGATCCCCTCCACGATCGAGGACCCGGCGGTGCTCGACCGGATCAGGACGACGTTGCTGGCTCCCTAGCCGCTGACTCGGCGATGTCGTTCGCGATCGCCTTCGCCTCCATGGCGATCTCACGCAGCAGCCCGGCGAGCAGGACCTCGATCCCGGCGAAGTACAGGCCCGGCGTCGAGGCGAGGGTCCGCGCCCCGTTCGCCAGCGGCAGCCCGTCCTTGTCCAGCACCCCGAGGTGGCCGACGAGTGGCTCGAGCCCAGGCCGGTAGCCGGTCGCGGCCACGACGGCGTCCGGCCGCAGTGTCGAGCCGTCCGCCAGGGCCACCGTACCGTCCTCGATGGCGGTGACCGCGGGCACGACGGTGATCCGCCCCGCCCGCACCGCGTCGACGAACCCGTGGTCGAGGATGGGGACGGTCTTGCTGCGCAGGAACTGCGTGTAGCCGTCTCCGGCGGGGGCGGGCAGGCCGAACTCGGCCAGGTCCGGGACGCTGACCTTGCGCAGTGCCGACGACAACGGGTTCATGACCGGCTCGGGGACATGCCGCAGCGCCACTCCGAGGAGCTGGCTCGGGACACCGAAGGTGTCCCTGCGCACGATGTTCGGAGGGGTGCGCACCGACAGCGTGACCCGCACGCCGGCGCCCACCAGGTCGACGGCGATCTCGGCCGCGGAGTTCCCCGAGCCGACGACGAGGACGTGCTGCCCGGCGTACGGCGCCGGGTTGCGGTAGGCGGAGGAGTGCACCAGGGGCAGGCCGGGATCGTCGGCCCAGTCCGGCAGCAGGGGATGGGTGCACAGCCCGGTGGCGACGACGACCGCCGACGCGTCTCGCGGGCCGCCCGAGGTCGTGAGCCGCCACGCATCGCCCGCGCGGTCGATGCGGGTGACCTCGACACCGAACTCGGGGCGCACCCGGCGGCGCTCGGCGTAGTCGGCCAGATAGCGGACCATGCCGTCGCGGGTGACCCAGGAGCCGTACTCGCGGGGGATCGGGTAGCCGGGCATCCCGGACAGCCAGCGGACGGTGTGCAGGGTGAGGCTGTCGTAGCGGGCGGCCCATGAGGACGCCACGCCGTCGCTTCGTTCGAGGACGTCGGCGTCGACGCCGTGGTCGAGGAGGGTCGCGGCGACGGCCAGCCCGGCGGCGCCGGCGCCGATGACGACGGGCTTCATCCGGCGGAGCGTACGCCCAGGGTGCTCGGCCCGTCAGGGCGCCGTCGCCGCCGGCTGGTCGCCCGCAAGGAGGAGCAGGCCGTACGCCACCGCGTGGCGGTGGCCGAGGCGCCCCGCGACGTCGGCGCGCCCGACGACCGCGCCCGGCACCGCCCGTCGGACCAGGGTGAGCAGCTCCTCGTCCGCAGCCGCCCCTCCCACGAGCACCAGCTCCGCCGGGCTCGCGTCGAGCGTTCGCAGCGCACGGACGACGTTGTCGACGAGGACCCGCTCCTTCGCCCGGATCCGCAACGCCCGCCACTCCGCGGGCGCCATGTCGGCGCCGAAGGCGAGCAGGCCCGCCGGCCCCGGAGCCGCCAGGGATCCGGTGGCCTCCCGCGCGACCGACTCGTCGGTGAAGGTACGGGAGCCGTCCTCGGCGAGCACGACATGCGGGGCCTCGAGGCGCACGCATGGCCCGCGCTTGATCCAGTCGGCGGCGCCGCGAGGCACCCCGAGGTAGGTCGACACAGTGGCCGTGAGCATCTCGCCCGCGCCGGCGGCCACCGCTCGGCGGCCCTCCGGTCCGATGACGTCCACCGTCCCTCCGCCCAGATCGACGACGGTGGCCCCGGGGTTCGCCCGGGGCGTGGACAGCGCCCCGGCTCGGGCGGCGGCGGGTTCCGACGCCACCACGAGGACCTCGGCACCCAGTTCGCCCTCGAGCACCGCACGTGGGTCTCGGGCAGCCGGCTCTGCGTGCAGAGCCGCCACGACGAGCGCGCGAGCCGTCGACGGCTGGAGACGAAGCGCGGTCGAGGTGGCCAGCTCGCGCAGCTCCACCGCCCAGAGGTCGTCGACGGCCCAGTCCACCTGACCCGGGATCGCCAGGTGCGCGACCCCGCCGACACCCCTCGTCGCGAGCTCGGCCGGGCTCAGCTCGAAGGCCTCCTCACCGCTGGTGAACGTGACCGCGAGCCGCGGGCCGGGGCTCGCGGGGTGCGCGTGCGCCCGCACGGCCACCACGGCCCGGCTGGCGTCCTCCAGGGTGCCGGCCACCGCGGCCGCGTCGGCGCGCTCGCCATCAGGCAGGCCGAGCAGGGCGCTCAGGCGGATCGGGTCGACGAGGTCGCGCAGCGGGTGCCCGGGTGCGCGAACCTCGACCGCCACGAGCGAGGCGCCGGTCAGGCGGTCGACGTCGACCTCGTCGCAGATGGGCAGCACCGCGGGCAGGCGCGCAGCCACGAGGACCCCCTCGTCGTCGGCCACGAGCACGCCCCTGACGTCGTCCCCGGCCGCGATGCGCCCGCCGATGAGGTGAGCAGCCGCCTGGAACCCGAAGCCGGAGGGCACGAGGAGGACCACAGGACCCCGGTGAGCGGGTTCCTGGTCGTCGAGACGTACCGGGGTGCCCACAGCGGTTCCCTGCCCGCCCGGCGTGCTTCCGCGCACGGGCACGACCTCCAAGCGCCCGGTCTGCGGCGCAGCCCGCGGCAGGCTCACGGTGGCCGTGACCACCGGGCGTTGAGACGTCGCGACCACGGCGTCGACCGGCCGGCCGGTTCGTCGCTCCAACCTCCTGACGAGAGCGGCCGCGCCCCGCAGCGCCTCGTCGGATCCCTTGTGACCGCGCGTCGGTTGCCGATCCCAAGCGACCGGAGCGGGGGGGCTGGCCGAGGTGTCGGCGATCACGACCTCGGTGGTGGTGTTGCCGACGTCGAGGCCCGCGACCAGGCTCACCCGCGGCTCACGTCCGCAGCAGCCCGCGGCGGGCGTAGACCTGGGCCGCCTCGCGGAACAGGGCGGCGTTGCGCACGGCGCCGGAGGCGGCCAGCTGAGCGGCCAGGTCCTCCAGCTCCGCGGCCGAGGAGCGGCGGGGTCGCAGCGCCTCGTAGAGCGCCAGGACCTGCTCGTCGGGCAGGGCGGCGAGCTCGGCGGCACGGCGGAAGTTCTCCGCCAGCTGGGGATTGCCATGCTCCTCGGCCACGACCGCTTGGTGCTCCAGGGTCGCCGGATGGATCCGCAGATCGGTGATGTCGACGTCCCCCGAGCGGATGGACTCCACGGTGATGCCCGCGGGGTCACGCCCGGAGGCCGCGACCGGACCGGCGCTCATCGGTCCACCGCCAGCTCCTCAGGTGGTTCGTGGGGGTCGCAGCATGCCCGCTCGATGCCCACGAGCGCCACGACCCGGGTGTGGTAGCGGGCCTCGATCGCCTCGTCGGTGTAGGGGTTGCGCGCCGGTTCGGGCGTCGAGCCCTTGGCGTGGCGACCCGCGTTCACGCCGAGGAGGCGGTACAGCCGCGCGTCGACCACGGGAGCGACGCTGTAGAGCTCGAGGTTGGCCAGCGGGGTGAGGTCGCGTCGGTGGATGAGGGCCGTCCCCTTCCCCTGCAAGCCGATCCCGATCCCCGAGCCGGCGAGCCGCGCCGCGGTCAAGCCGATGAGGCCGAGGTCGATGGTGTGGTTGACCCGCACCACCCGACCGCGGCACCCCTCCTCCTCGAGGCCGGCCATCAGCTCACGCAGGACGTCCACCACCGTCAGGCCGGACATGCTGACCCAGATCTCCCGACCGACGGCGGGGGAGACGCCGATGACCACGTCGCGCGGGTCCGTCCCGACCTGCGCCGGGCCGACGACCGAGAACGCGCCGGATCGAGCGAGCTGCTGCTCGCTTCGCAGGTCGTCGACCGATCGCTGCTGCCGGATGGCGTCGATCTCGGCCTGCCTCTCGGCACCGGGGACGTAGCCCGTACCCGGGCCGGCGTAGTCGTTGGGGTCGGTGACCAGGGACAGCACCGTCATGGCCTCGTCGAAGATGGCCGCGGTCTGGAGGTAGTCACCGGCCACTCTCGCCTTGAGCATGCCGAGCATGCGCTCGGCCTCCTCCTCGTAGCCCGTCTCGTCCAGTGCCGCGACGACGTCGACCATCGTCAGACCGGTCTCCCGGATCACCCGCGACGCGATCAGGGGCGTCATGAGCTCCGCGGCGGGGACGTCCTTGGAGCCGGCGGCATCGACCGCCTGCTCGGCCCACTCGTCGGTGAAGTCGGCGAGGCCCAGGTGCCGGTAGACGGCGCGCACGGCATCGACCGCCCGTCGGCGCAGGGCGGCCACCAGCGGCTCGTCAGCTGTGCGCAAGCCACCGTCCACGCCCCAGTCGCGCTGCATCACGAGGTAGTCGTCCACATCCTCGGCGTTCCACTGGCTGGGACCGAACATGTTGTCGTAGCGCTGGATGGAGCCGAAGCCGCTGCAGATGTAGTCCGAACCGGCCAGCAGGATCGGGAGGGTCCGTGAGGTCCGGCGTACGTCCGACTCGGACATCAGCGCGTCGTTGCCCGTGCACGCCTCCAGGTTGCGAGCCATGACCATCAGGTTCTCGGCCATCAGGGAGCGGACCCCACCGGGGACCGATCCCGCGACCGCGGCGGAGTCGATCCCGCCGTTCTGCACGCCCTGCGCGCCGATGGCCCTCGCGAGAGCCACGCACCTGGCCTCGAGGTAGAACATCGAAGCGCCCTCGGCGGCCCCCATCAGCGCCTCCGCCCCACCCCCGGACGTGACGCGCATCTTGACCCCCCGTGACGCGTAGGCGGACGTCAGGAAGGCTTTCGACCACGGGGTGTCATCGCCGTCGACGAAGACCTGCTCGGTCCCGTACAAGGAGACCGTCTCCGCGTAGGAGACCAGTCCTCGCATCCCCATCTCGAGCTCCAGGGCCTCCTCGACGGAGCACTGGACGAGCACGCCGGGGGAGCCGACGGCGGCCCCGATGGAGACAGCGACCGCGTTCGACGGGGCGTCCCCCAGCACGGGGACAGTGGTCTCGACCTCCCGGAAGCCCAGGGCGGCGGCGGTGGCGGCGTCCGCCGCCAGCAGGAGCGGGTCGTCGGAGCGGTTCGTGACGTGCGCCTGGTTGCTGGGCGTCCGGCGTGCGCGCAGCTTCGCCATCGCCAGGCCGAGCTCCACCGGCCGCAGCAGGGCGATGCATCTCGCCAGCTTCGCCGGGGTCATGCCGGCCGCGAGGCGGACGATCTCGGCACGCGGGACCCCCGGGTCGACCATCATCCGCGCGAAGGAGACCTCGCCCACGGCCATGGCCTCCGCGGCGACGCCGAGGTCGAGCCCGTGCCTCGCGATGAACTCGTCCAGCACGTCGAAGTCGGCCTCGGCCTTGGAGTCCAGCTCGCTCACGTGGCCGTCGCGCTCGATCACGAGCGACGGTTCCGGATCCTGCGCCGAGGCGAAGGCGACCAGGCCGAGCGCGGGATCCTCGACCGCGAACCCGTCCAGGTTGACCCGGCTGCGGTCCATGAACCGGAAGCGCCCGATGGGCGCTCGCTCCGTCACGCTGCGCCTCCCTCGCCGCGATGCCCGGTGAAGACCTCCGACGCCGCCGACGCGCAGGCCAGGTCCTCCTCGGCGCTCCCGCCGCTCACACCCACCCCCCCGACCACCCGACCCTCCGACCAGAGCGGCAGGCCGCCGGCGAAGCACACGTAGCGCCCACCGGCCGCGGCCTGCATCCCGTTGAGCGGCCCTCCGGGCACGACCAGCTCGGCTAGCTCGTGCGTCGCGAGGCGATGGGCGACCGCGGTGAAGGCCTTGTCCGGTGCCAGGACCGGACCGGCGATCTCGGCGCCGTCCATGCGCTCGAAGGCCACCAGGTGCCCTCCCGCATCGACGACGGCGGCCGAGACCAGGGCGCCCAGCTGCGCGGCTCGGTCCAGCGCCGCCGCCACCATCCGGCGGGACAGGGCGAGGTCGACCTCGAGACGGCTCATCCCCGACCACCGAGGGCGGCCGCGACGGAGCGAAGGCTTGCATGCGTGCCGGCCATCGCCGCCGCGCCCGTACCGCGGAGGACGTCCTTGGGCACCTTCGCGACCACCGTGTAGTTGGTGTCGACGACGTTGGCCACCGGGGTGAGCGCGGACTGGGACACAAGCTGGTAGGCATCCATCTCGGAAAGCCCGGTCAGCTCGCGGACCCACCGGACCATCTCGACATGGGCGATGCGGAACGCGTCCTCCAGCGGGCGGGTCGACCCCGTCGTCATCAGGAACTCATCGCTCTCCAGCCGGGGCCACGGGGTACTGACCCCTTTGAGCAGGTCGACGACGAAGACGGTGTCCATCGCGCACTCGACCGCGACACCGCAGGTCTCACCCTCCCCCTGCCGTGCGTGCCCGTCACCGAGGCTCAGCAGCGCTCCCTCGACGTTGACGCCTAGGTAGCAGGTGACGCCGGCGCGCATCTCGGGGGTGTCCATGTTCCCGCCCCAGTCGCCGGGGGTCAGCGACGACCGAACCTCGCCCAGCGCCGGGGCCACGCCGACGGTCCCGTGCATGGGGTCGAGCGGAAGCTCCGTCGTGAAGGGCGTGTCCAAGGCCGCGTAGCGGACGACCCGCCGCCCCCGATCGATCTCGTAGAACCAGGTCCGTTCCGGCAGGGCAGCGTGCAGCAGCGAGGTGAAGCGGGTGCCGGTCAGCGAGCCGAAGAACGGCACCGTGGTGCTCACCCCCGGGCCGTCCCGTGGCTCGATCGAGACGAAGTGGACGGCCAGGGTGTCGCCCGGCTCAGCACCCTCGACGAAGAACGGTCCGGTCTGGGGGTTGATGAAGCGAGGGTCACAGACCTCGCTGACGAGGTCACTACGTCGGCGCACCCGGCCGGCGAAGCAGTCCAGGGTGGCGGTGGAGACGACCGTTCCCGGCCTGATCGAAGCGGCGGGCGCCACCCCGCCGAAGGTGAAGACGAGCGAGGAGGGATCGGCCTCGAAGTCCACCGGGTGCCTGAACAGCTCCGGGGTGGACGTCGGGTGGTCGTTCATCGGGACTCCTCGGAGCAGGCCGACGGGGTGCGACGCCGCCCTGGGCACCGCACCCCGCGACTCGATGCGGCCTCAGACCTCGGCGCGCTCGTGAGTCTCCTCGAAGACGGTCCGGCCGACGGCCTGGTAGGTCTCCGGCCGCTTGGCTCGAAGCCACAACGCCGCCACGAGGCCGATCACGAAGGTGGCACCGACCATCCACGGGATCAGCTTGTAGAACAGCGATCCGGACGCCCCACCGCCGGCGAACGCCAGGTTCGAGATCAGCAGGTAGAGGACGTAGACCATCCCGAGGAAGCCGATGACCGGGATGACCAGCGTCGTCCAGATGTCGCCCGTGTGCGCCTTGCGGATGTGGAAGTAGCTGATCACGGCCAGGGAGCAGATGGCCATCACGATGAGGATCGCCATCGTGCCCAGCAGGGCCAGGAGGCCGTAGAGGAAGATGTAGCCCCCGGTCAGCGCGTCGTGCCCGCCCGGCGTCAGCAGGTAGAAGCCGACGGTCAGCACGAGCGTGATCAGGCTCTGCGTGACGGACGCGATGTAGGGCGTGTGGTGCTTCACGTGCGTGCGACCCAGGCTCGACTGCAAGGCCGGAAGCTCGCGCGAGATCGCGTAGAGGTAGCGCGACGCCGCGTTGTGGAACGCGAGCGCGCATGCGAACGACCCCGACATGATCAGGAACAGGTAGACGTTCACCACCCAGTGGCCGCCCAGGTTCTTGGCGGCGAGGTCCGTGAACATGCCGATCGAGTTGTTGTAAGCCTTGTCGATCGACTGCCGCTGCCCGTTGCCGGCGATGACCATCCAGGAGACGAAGGCGTAGAAAACCCCCAGCGCCACGACCGCGAACAGCGTGGCTCGTGGCACGATCCGGCGCGGGTTGCGCGACTCCTCGCCGTACACCGCGGTGGTCTCGTAGCCGATCCACGACCAGAAGGCGAAGAAGACGCCGATGGCGGCCGCGCCGGCGGGGATCGCAGCGCCCGTCGAGTCCTTCACGGTGGGGATGACACCGCCGCCTGCCGGCAGGCTCTTGAAGGCGTTGAGCGGGTTGACCGAGGACGGCATCAGGCCGTTCGGCCCGCCGCCCTTGAACAGCACGGACAAAGACAGCGCCGTGAGGAGGACGACCTCGCAGATGAGGAAGACGCCGAGGATGACGGCGGCGATGTTGATGTCGTAGTAGCCGAAGATGCCGACGACGACGATGCCGATGAGCGCCAGGACGAGCCAGTTCACGTTCCAGCTGAACCAGGTGTTGAGAGCGTCGTTGGCGAAGTAGGAGAAGATGCCGATCAGCGAGCCCTCGAAGACGACGTAGGCCATGGTGGCCAGCAGGCCGGTGGCCATCCCCCAGACCTGGCCGAGCCCCTGGCTGACGAAGCCGTAGAACGCTCCCGCGGTCGTGACGTATCGGGCCATGGCCACGTACCCGATGGTGAACAGCGTGAGCACGACCGTCGCGACGACGAATCCGGCCGGTGCGTAGATGCCGTTGCCGTACCCGACGGCGATGGGGACGTTGCCCGTCATGGCGGTGATGGGGGCCGCGTTGGCGAGTGCCATGAACAGCACGGCGAAGAGTCCTACCGCTCCCACCTTGAGCGCCCTCGTGGGAGCCACCTTGGGGACGGGGGCGTTCTCGAACTCCTCGATGCCGATATCAGCCATCAGCGGACCTCTTTCGGTCTGACTCGGTGGTTGAGGACCGCAGGCGCCGTGTATGACCTGGGCCACACGAACGGGCGAATCGTGGCACCGGAAGGGTCCCTCTTTCAAGCACTTCTCGGGTGTTCGCCGCTGACCCACCGTGGGCATACCGATTCAGACCTTTCTGCTCTTTGGTCTTCCCAATGGTCTGAAGCAGCCATTACCGTGGTCCGAGTCGGACCGGTCGACGAGGCAGGGTGACCGCCATGGGCGAGGGACAGCGCGGGATCGAGGGCGCCTTCGACTACGACGGCTTCTCCTTCGCGTCCAAGGCCGAGGTGCTCGAGAAGTCCAAGGAGTACTGGAACCCCGACAAGACCCAGTTCTGGGTGGACTCGGGCATCCCGCTGGTCATCGACCGTCGGGAGGAGTACTTCATCTACGACATGTCGGGCAAGCGGCTGATCGACGTGCACCTGAACGGAGGCACGTACAACCTCGGTCACCGCAACCCCGAGGTGGTGCAGGCGGTCACCTTGGCCATGCAGCACTTCGACATCGGGAACCACCACTTCCCCTCGCTGGCGCGCACCGCCCTGGCCGAGGCCCTGGTCAAGTCCGCCCCGCCCGGGATCACCAAGGTGATCTACGGGTCCGGCGGCGGTGAGGCCATCGACATCGCGCTCAAGACGGCGCGGCACGCCACCAAGAAACGCAAGATCGTCTCCATCATCAAGGCCTACCACGGGCACACGGGCCTCGCCGTCCAGACGGGCGACGACCGCTTCTCCAAGCTGTTCCTGGCCGACCACCCTGAGGAGTTCCCGCACGTCCCGTTCAACGACCTCGACGCGATGGAGCGCGAGCTGCGGGGCCGAGACGTCGCCGCGGTCATCATGGAGACCATCCCGGCGACCTACGGGTTCCCGCTTCCCGAGCCCGGCTACCTGGAGTCGGTCAAGAAGCTGTGCGAGCGCTACGACGCCCTCTACATCGCGGACGAGGTCCAGACCGGGCTGATGCGCACGGGCGAGCTGTGGGGCATCAGCAAGCACGGCATCGCACCGGACATCCTGGTGACCGGCAAGGGCATCAGCGGGGGCATGTACCCGATCGCATGCGTGCTGGTCAACGAGAGGTCGGCTGGCTGGCTCGAGGAGGACGGGTTCGGCCACATCTCCACCTTCGGCGGGGCCGAGCTCGGCTGCATCGCCGCGCTGAAGGCGCTGGAGATCTGCAGCCGTGCCGAGACCCGCTCGATGGTTCACTACATCGCCGACTTCCTCGGGCGCGGCGTGCGCTCGATCCAGGCGGCCTACCCGGACTGGTTCGTGGGGATCCGTCAGGACGGCGTGGTGATGGGCCTGGAGTTCGCCCACCCGCAGGGAGCGAAGTACGTGATGCGCCACCTGTACGACAACGGGGTCTGGGCCATCTTCTCCACCCTGGATCCTCGGGTCCTCCAGTTCAAGCCGGGGATCCTCTTGAAGCCCGAGCTCGCCGAGGAGCTCCTCGACCGCCTCGAGGTCGCCATCGGGCGTGCCGCCCGCGAGGTGCGCGGCGTGCGCGGTCCGGCTGCGGGGGTGAGCGCGTGAGCGACACCTTCGAGCTCGACATCGCCCCGGCAGGCGTCCCGCGTGGGCGCGCCATGGTCGAGCGAGCGGACTGGGCGGCGCGGGCCTTCGCCCGCTACGACGCGGCGAGCGTGCGGCGCATCGTCTCGGCGGCGGCGGAGGCAGGCGCGGCGAGGGCGAAGGAGTTCGCCGAGAGCGCGGTGAAGGAGACCGGGTTCGGGGTCGCCGAGCACAAGCTGGTCAAGAACCTGGCCTGCTCGACCGGTCTCGTCGAGGCCTACCGGGCGCACGACTACGTCAGCGTCCGCGTCGATGCCGACGCCAAGGTCGTCGAGATCCCTCGGCCGGCGGGGGTGGTGCTGGCGCTGACGCCCTCGACGAACCCCGTCGCCACCGTCTTCTTCAAGACGCTCCTGTGCCTGATGACCCGCAACGCGGTGGTGATCAGCCCGCACCCCTACGCCCGTGAGGTCTGCGGCGAGGCCGCGCGAACGTTGTCCGAAGCGGCGATCGCCGCAGGCGCCCCGGACGGCGTCATCCAGTGGGTCGATGAGCCTTCGGTGCCGCTGATCAATGCGTTGATGACCGACGAGCGGACGTCGGTGATCGTGGCCACCGGCGGGACCCCGGTGGTGCGGGCGGCCTACCAGAGCGGGCGGCCGGCCCTCGGGGTCGGGCCCGGCAACGTGCCCGTGCTCGTCGACCGCACGGCCGACGTGCAGTCGGCCGCCAAGCGCATCGTGGAGAGCAAGTCCTTCGACAACTCCATCCTGTGCACCAACGAGAGCGTGCTCGTGGTCGAGGACGCGGTGGCCGAGCGCCTGATGACGCACCTCGCCAACAGCGGCGCCTACCTGCTCACCGATGACGAGCGTGACAGGGTGCGGACCCTGCTCTTCCCCGACGGTCACTTCGACCCGCGGCTGGTGGGCAAGGACGCTGCGTGGCTGGCCGAGCAGGCCGGCATCAGGGTCGGCCCGCGAACCCAGGTGCTGCTGGCGCCGTTCGACCTTCCCGTGCCGGAGGAGCCCCTCGCCCACGAGAAGCTCACGCCGGTGCTGGGGGTGTTGCGGGTGCCCACCGCGCGCCGCGGGATCGAGGCAGCCTGTGCCGTGCTCCGGATCGGCGGGGCCGGCCACTCGGCCGCGATCCACAGCAGTGACGCGCGCACGATCCTCGAGTTCTCCGCGGCCGTGCGCGTGCTCCGGGTCTCGGTCAACGTCGGGAACAGCCTGGGTGCCTCGGGGCTGTCGACGAATCTGGCCCCGGCGATGACGGTGGGGACCGGGTTCTTCGGCCGCTCCGCCCTCGGGGAGAACCTCGAGCCCAAGCACCTGGTGAACTGGACCCGGGTCGCGTACGGGTCCGACCTCAAGGCGCCCATGGCCGACTTCTCCGGCCTGGACCCCTGGACAGCGCCCGCGGGTCCCGTGCCGGCCTACCCCCGGCCGTCGAACGCGGCCGATCTGCCGGTCGTCCCCCCGATCGAGCAGCCAACCCCCGTCGTCGGCGGCGACCTGCGTGAGGAGATCCGACGGCTGATCGTCGAAGAGCTGACCGAGATCATCAGGAGCGGACGTGGCTGAGCTCCGCTCGTTCATCGTCATCGACCAGCTGCAGCCGCAGACCATGTGCTACCTGGGCACCTGGATCAAGGGTTCGCTGCCCCGAGCCGGCGTCGCCGCGACGGTGATCGAGATCGCCCCCGGCCTGGACATCGAGCCGCTGACCGACATCGCGCTCAAGCACGCGGAGGTGCAGGCGGGGATCCTCGTGGTCGAGCGTCAGTTCGGCTACCTGGAGATCCACGGTCCCACCGCGCAGGTCCGCGCGGCCGGGTCGGCGGTGCTGGCGGAGCTGGGCGTCACCGCACGGGAGGCGACCAGACCCCAGGTGCTCGCAGCCGAGATCATCACGAAGCTCGACCCGCAGCACGCGTTCCTGATCAACCGCAACAAGCAAGGGTCGATGGCGCTGCCCGGGGAGTCGCTGTTCGTGCTCGAGATGCAGCCCGCGTCGTACGCGATCCTCGCCGCGAACGAGGCGGAGAAGGCGGCGGCCGTCAAGGTCGTCGACTACCGGATGATCGGGGCCACGGGACGCGTCTACCTGTCCGGACGCGAGTCCGACGTCCGCCAGGGCGCCCGTGCGGCCGAGCAGGCGCTCCAGGAGCTGGCATGAGCACGTTGCTGGATCCGGAGGAGCTGCGCGCCCTGGTCCGCGAGGTGCTGCGCGAGGCGTTGCCCTCGACCGTGGCGGCGCTGACGGATGCCGCGGACCCGCGATCGCACGTACCCGCCGACTCCCCGCCCGTCGAGTCGGTGGTGATCCGCAGTGACGCTGACCTCGAGGCGTTCGTCCAGCGGCTCCTGCGCCTGGTCGACGACCCCGAGCGCGGTCGCGACCTGCGCGCTGGAAGGATCCGGTTCCGCCTGGGCTCGGCCGAGGGGGAGAGCGCGCCGCAGCTGAGTACGCCGCCGGCCGGCGCCGTCATCCGTGTCGAGCGAGGAGCGGTCACCGAGCGCCACGTCCGGGAGGCCGCCCGGGCCGGTGCCAGCATCGTCATGAGCCGATCTGCCGTCTTGACCCCGTTGGCACTCGACCGTGCCCGCGCGATGGGGGTCAGTGTCGAGAAGGAGCGTCCATGATCCGCGGTCAGGTGGTGGGCAGCGTCTGGGCGACTCGTCGCCTGAGTGACCTCCCCAGTGGTGCGTTCCTCGAGGTCGAGGTCGACGGTTCGGGTGCCCGCCTCGTCGCCTTCGACGTCCTCGGCACCGGGGTTGGTGAGCACGTGCTCGTCGCGACGGGCTCGGTCGCCGCCGCCCAGTTCCCGGGGAAGACCCCTCCGTTGGATGCCCTGATCATCGGGTCGATCGACGCCCCGAGCGGATCGCAAGAACCGCAATCACAACCCGATCGCGGCGCTGCCGCGAGCGGCTCCTAAGGAGAGCACATGTCGAACAACGCGATCGGCCTGATCGAGACGAAGGGCTACGTGGCGGCGCTGGCCGCCGCGGACGCGATGGTCAAGGCCGCCAACGTGACCATCGTGGGACGCGACGAGGTCGGGGACGGGCTCGTCGCCGTCACGATCGTGGGTGACGTGGGGGCCGTGAAGGCGGCGACCGAGGCGGGCGCCGAGACTGCTGCCAGCGTGGGGGAGCTCATCTCCGTGCACGTCATCCCCCGCCCGCATCCTGAGCTGTCGAAGAACTTCAAGGTCTCCGGCGAACCGGCGTGAGCACCGGGCCAGCGGCCCGGCATGATCCGCTGGCCGCGGGGCCGCAGCTTCGCGTGTACCTGCTGATCCAGGACCTCCAGCGCCAGTTCGCCGCGTATCTGTCGACCCCTACGCGGGCGCGCGGCTATCCGCCGTACGAGGGCCAGCACGCGCTCATCGTCGAGGTCGCGCCCGGGCTCGCGATTCACCGCGTCGTCGACCTGGCGCTGACCTCGGTCCCGACAATCGAGCCCGGCATCCTCTTCGTCGAGCGCCAGTTCGGCGTCCTCGAGGTCCACGGCAGCGAGCTGGCCGACGTGGAGGCCGCCGGCCAGGCCATTCTTGCCGGCATCGGTGCGAGCGCCAGCGACCAGCTGAAGCCGAGGATCCTCTACGACGACGTCATCGACCACGTCACCGACCAGCACGCCGTCATCGTCAACCGGACCAGGGAGGCGTCCATGCTGCTGCCGGGCGAGACGTTGCTGGTCTACGAGGTGACTCCCGCCCTCTTCGCCGCGGTGGCCGCCAACGAGGCCGAACGGGTCGCGCCCGAGAACACCCTGGTCGACGTGTCGATGATCGGCGCGGCGGGTCGGGTCTACGTCAGCGGGTCGCGCGAGGGGGTCACCGCGGCCCGGGACGCGATCACCGCACGGCTGCAGGCTGTCGAGGGGCGCGATCACGAGTGAGTGAGCCCAGCGAGGCCGGCCTTGTCCGGTTGGAGGCGATCGCCCGCGACGCCCTCCGGCACTACCCCGTCGCGCCGGACTCGGAGCTGACCCTGCTCAACATCTCCGAGAACGCGACGTACCGGGTGGACGACCCGGTGAGCGGCGAGGCCGCCGTGCTGCGGGTCCATCGGCCCGGCTACCACTCCCGGAGTGACATCGAGAGCGAGCTGCAGTGGATCGCCGCCCTGCACGACGCGGGGGTCGTCCGAACCGCCTCCGTCCGCCCGGCCCGCGACGGAGCCCGCATCGTCACAGGGGCCGATCCCTCCGGGGAGGCCCGCAACGTGGTCATGTTCACGTGGGTACCGGGCAAGGAACCGCCCGAGGACCGGCTGGTGGAGGACTTCTTCGAGCTGGGCGCGGTGACCGCTCGCCTGCACTCGCACGCCCGCTCATGGACCCGCCCCGCCGGATTCAGCCGGCTGACCTGGGACTACGACCGCTCGATCGGCTCCAGCGGGCACTGGGGTCGCTGGCAGGACGGGCTGGGTGTGGGACCCGCGGAGCACGAGCAGCTGGCCCGCCTCGATGCGACCCTTCGCAACCGGCTCGAGAGGTTCGGCCGCGGCCCCGACCGATTCGGGCTCATCCACGCCGACATGCGCCTCGCCAACCTGCTCATCGACCAGTCTCAGGTAGCGGTCATCGACTTCGACGACTGCGGCTTCGGCTGGTACCTGTACGACCTGGGATCCTCGGTGTCCTTCATCGAGGACCACCCGCTCCTTCCCGACATGATCGACTCCTGGGTACGCGGCTACCGCACCGTCGCGCCGTTGTCCGTCGAAGACGTCGCGGAGCTGCCGACCTTCGTGCTGCTCCGCAGGCTGTTGCTCGTTGCATGGATCGGGTCCCACTCCGACACTGAGCTGGCCAAGGAGATGGGCGAGGAGTTCACCCGTACCAGCTGTGACCTGGCCGAGAGCTATCTGTCCCGGTTCGCCTGACAGCAGCGAAGGAGATGGTGCAGTGTTCACATCCGTGTCCGGCCGATCGGTCATCGTGACCGGCGGCTCGCGAGGCATCGGCAAGGGCATCGCGCGGGTCTTCGTCCGAGCGGGAGCGAACGTCGTGATCACCGGTCGGGACGAGGCCGCGGCCACGGCGTGCGTCGAGGAGCTGACCGCCTTGGCCGAGTCAGGTGGGAGCGCGGGAGGATCCGTCAGCTACTTCCTCGGTGACGTCGCCCGCGCGGAGGACTGCGCGGCGATGGCGGCCACCGCCCTCGAGCGGAACGGGACGATCGACGTGCTCTGCGCGAACGCCGGGATCTTTCCCGACGCCAAGCTCGTGGACATGACGGTGGCCGACATGGACCGGGTGTACGCCACGAACGTGAAGGGAACGATGCTGGCCGTGCAGGCGTGCGTTCCCGCGCTTGCCCGGTCCGGGCGCGGACGGGTGATCCTCACGTCGTCGATCACCGGGCCCATCACCGGGTTCCCGGGCTGGACGCACTACGGGGCCAGCAAGGCGGCACAGCTGGGGTTCATGCGCACCGCGGCCCTCGAGCTCGCCCCCATGGGCATCACGGTGAACGCGGTGCTCCCGGGCAACGTCGCGACGGAGGGCCTGGCCGAGCTCGGGGAGGCATACCGTGCCTCCATGGAGGCGTCCATCCCGGCTGGCCGGTTGGGTGAGGTCGACGAGATCGGCTACGCCGCGTTGTTCTTCGCGACAGACGAGGCGGCGTTCGTCACCGGGCAGGCCTTGGCGGTCGACGGCGGGCAGGTCCTGCCGGAGTCCCTGGAGGCGCTGTCGGCCGCCGGTGCGCCCTGAGCAGCCGGGAGCCCCTCATGCCCCACCGCTTCGTCTCGTCGACGGCGATCGGACCGACGGCCGAGCACGTACGACGCCAGCTGCTGGACCAGCTCTCCGCCGGCGCCCTGCAGCCCGGCCAGCGGCTCGGCGGTGAGCGCGAGCTCGCCGTGGAGCTGGGAGTCAGCCGTTCCAGCCTTCGCCAGGCCCTCGCCGCGTTGGAGTGGGAAGGCGTCATCCGCCGGGTGCCTGGACGCGGAGGGGGCACGTTCGTGTCGGCCGACAAGGTCGACCGTGACCTGTCCAGGATCGTCGGGGTACCGGCTCTCCTGCGTGACCAGGGCTTCACGGCCGGGTCGAAGGTCATAGCGGCGTCGGTGGTCGCGGCCGACCCGGCGACGGCGCGACGCCTGCAGATCGAGCCCGGCGCCTTCGTCTTCGAGGTGATCCGGATCCGGCTGGCCGATGGCTCGCCGATCTCGCTGGAGCAGGCGAGGCTGTCCGCCGAGCGCTTCCCCGGGCTCTTGGAGCTTCCGTTGGGCGGCTCCCTCTACGAGCTGCTGGACGAGCACTACGGAGTGCAGCCGACCGAGGCCGAGGAGCGCATCGAGGTGGTGTCGGCCACGGAGTCGGAGGCGCAGATCCTCGACGTGCCGATCGGCTCCCCGCTGTTGTCGATCCTGCGCACCAGCCTCGACCGCGACGGGCTCCCGGTGGAGCATTCCCATGACCTCTTCCGTGCCGACCGGACCCGGATCACCGTGCGGACGCGTGGCGACCGGGGGACCTTCGCCGCGCCGTCGGGCCACGGGCGCGTCGTCGAGCTGCAGGCGCGGGCTCGATGAGCGTCCGCGCCGACGCGCACGGCAACGCCACGACCGTCGCCGGCGTCGAGGCGCTGGAGGCATACGACCGGGCCGTCGACGACCTCCTGCACTTCCGCGCGGCCGTCGCCACATCGCTCGACGCGGCACTCGAGGCCGACCCCGGCTTCGCCATGGGCCAGGTCGCGCAGAGCTATCTCGGCGTCCTGGGCACCGAACCCGACGACGCCGCCGCCGCGCGGGCGTCCCTTCGGACCTACCTGTCCAGCACGACGACGTCCTCACTGCTGCCCAGGGAACGGGCGCATGTGGCGGCAGCCCAGGCGCTGCTCGCCGGCGACCTGACCGGGGGTGGCACCGTGCTTCGCGAACTGACCCGCGAGCACCCGCGAGACGCCCTCGCCCTCGCTGTCGGGCATCAGATCGACTTCTTCACCGGCGACGCCGTCGCGCTGCGGGACCGGGTCGGCGCCGCACTCACCGCATGGAGCGACGACGACCCGCACCGGAGTCTGCTGCTGGGCATGTACGCGTTCGGACTCGAGGAGTCGGGGCTGTACAGCCGATCCCAGGACGTCGCGCTCGAGGCCGTCGAGCGCGACGAGCGTGACGTCTGGGGGGTGCACGCCGTCGCGCACACCCTCGAGATGCAAGGGCGCTTCGTCGAGGGCCTCGGTTATCTCGACGGCCACGCCGCGGGGTGGCAGACCGGGAACTTCCTCTCGGTGCACAACTGGTGGCACTACTGCCTCTACCTGCTGGAGAGCGGAGACGTGCTCCGGCCACTGGAGATCTACGACGCGGTCCTGCACAACGCGCAGAGCGCGAACGTGGCGATGGAGATGCTCGATGCTGCGGCACTGCTGTGGCGGATGCTCCTGGAGGGCGAGGACCAGACGGCTCGTTGGTCGGTCCTTGCTGACGCCTGGGACGCCAAGATGGTCGAGCCGTACTACGCGTTCAACGACATGCACGCCGTGATGTCGTACCTGGGGGCGGGGCGCATGGCTGACGCGGAGCGCCTCGTGGATGCCCGCGCCGCATACGTAGCGGAGGCCACCGACGAGTCGGTGACGAACCTGACGATGACCCGCGAGGTGGGCCTGCCGGTCGCTCGCGCCCTCGTCGCGTTCGCCCAGGGGCGCTACGAGTCGACGGTGGCCGAGCTCATGCCGATCCGCTACTCGCTGAACAGGTTCGGGGGATCCCACGCGCAACGCGACGCCGTCCAGCGGACGCTGGTCGAGGCGGCGCTTCGCTCGGGTCAGCATGACCTGGCTCGCTCGCTGCTGTCCGAGCGGCTCGGCATCAACCCGTGCAGCCCCTACAACTGGCTCAAGCAGGCGGAGCTGTTCGACCGCCTCGGCGAGGCCGCCGCAGCGGCCGGCGCGCGGTCTCAGGCATCGACGCTGCGGCGGTCGTCCCAGCCGTCCTAACCGTCCTGCAGAGCCGCGCGGACCACGTCCTCGGTGGTGGGGTCGTCGAAGACGAAGCCGGCCGCGAGCAGCTTGGCGGGCACCATTCGAGTGCTCATCAAGACCTCGCTACCGAACTCGCCGATGACGGCTCGGATCGCGAATCCGGGGGCGGGCAGGAGAGTCGGCCGGTGCACGGCCCGCCCCAGCGCCTGGGTGAACTCCTTGTTCGTCGGCGGGTCCGGGACGCACACGTTGACGGGGCCCTCGAGGTCGCCGGTGAGCAGGAACGTGATCGCCCGCACCTCGTCGCGCAGGGAGACCACCGGCCAGTACTGACGACCGGAACCCAGCGGCCCGCCAGCGCCGAGCTTGACGATCGGCAGCATCCGCCCGAAGGCGCCGCCCTTGCGGGTCATCACGAGCCCGGATCGGGGGTGCACCACGCGGACGCCAGCCGCACGTGCCGGATCCGCGGCCTCCTCCCACTGACGCACGACGTCGGCGAAGTAGTGCCCACGCGCGTTGGGCGCCGTCTCGTCCACCCGCGTGGATCCCGTGTCGCCGTACCAGCCGCATGCCGACGCCGAGACGAGCACCGACGGACGGGGGGTCAGACCGGCGATCGCGTGGGCGATGGTCGTGGTGGCGTCGACGCGGCTGTCGAGGACGTCGCGCTTGTACGACTCGCTCCACCGATGGTCCCCGACGCCGACGCCGGCCAGGTTGACGACGCCGTCGACCCCGCCGAGACGGTCGAGGTCCACGGTCCCCGCCGTCGGGTCCCATCGCACCTCGTCCGGCGCGTCGGGGTCGCGGCGGACCAGGCGCAGCACCTCGTGGCCCGCTCCGCGGAGGTGGGCGACCAGGGCCGTGCCGATGAGGCCCGACGAGCCGGTGACGGCGATCTTCATGCCCTCATGCTCACCCGTGAACGGCCCGGCCGCGACCGGAGCGCCGCATGAGCGAGTCAGAGGCCGAGTTCCGCCTCGAAGCTGCCGTCCTCGAGCCGGGTCTTGACCGTCGCCAGGAAGCGGGCCGCGTCGGCCCCGTCGACGAGCCGGTGGTCGTAGGTCAGCGCGAGGTAGACCATCGAGCGGATCGCGATGGAGTCGGCGCCGGTGTCGTCACTGACGACCACGGCGCGCTTGACGACGGCGCCGGTCCCCAGGATCGCGACCTGGGGAAGGTTGAGGATCGGGGTGTCGAAGAGGGCTCCCCGGCTCCCGGTGTTGGTGAGCGTGAAGGTCCCGCCGGACAGCTCATCCGGCGTGATCTTGTTCCCCCGCGTCCGCTCGGCGAGGTCGGCGATGCGACGGGCCAGCCCCCCGATGTTGAGGTCGCCGGCGTCGCGGATCACCGGCACCAGCAGCCCGCGGTCGGTGTCCACGGCGATGCCGAGGTGCTCGGCGTCGTGATAGGTGATGGTCCCGGCCTCGGTGTCGATGCTGGCGTTGAGCGCGGGGTGCACCTTGAGCGCCTCGACGGCCGCCTTGGCGAAGAACGGCAGGAACGACAGCTTCACGCCCTCGCGGGACTCGAAGTCCCGCTTGGCCCGCTGGCGGGCCGCGGCGATGCGGCTGACGTCGACCTCGACGACCGTCGTCAGCTGCGCGGTGGTGTGCAGCGACTCGACCATGCGGGCTGCGATGACGGCGCGCAGACGCGACATCTTCTCGGTACGTCCGCGCAGCGGAGACGTCGTGGCCGAAGCCGGGGCGGCAGCGACGGGCCCGGGTGCCGGCGACGCCGCGGCGGCGGCGGCCTTGGCCGCAGCCGCGGCGTCGAGCACGTCCTGCTTGCGGATGCGCCCGCCCACGCCGGTGCCGTGGACGGTCGCGAGGTCGACGTCGTGCTCCGCCGCGAGCTTGCGGACCAGCGGCGTGACGTAGGTCTCATCGCCCGCGGCCTCGGCCGCGCGGCTTGGCGCCGACGCGCTCACGGCAGGCGCAGGTGCGGGTGCGGCCACCGCGGCCGGCGCGGGAGGCGGCGGTGCGGGAGCGGGAGTCGGCGCTGGGCCTGGAGGGGGAGCGGGGGTGGGGGTGGCGGCAGGAGCCGCCGGGACGGGCTCGGCAGCGGCCGGCGCCGTGCCGGCACCGCCGATGACGGCCAGCTCCGACCCGACGGCGACGGTCTCGTCCTCGCCCACCCGAATGGCGAGCAGCACGCCCGAAGCGGGGGAGGGGATCTCGGTGTCGACCTTGTCGGTGGAGATCTCCACGAGGGGCTCGTCCGCCTCGACCTGGTCGCCGACCTTCTTCAGCCAGCGGGTGACCGTGCCTTCGGTCACGCTCTCGCCCAGGGCCGGCAGCAGGACCGGCGTCGCCCCGACGGTCTCGGCGCTCGGGGCCGGCGCCTCCTTCTCGGTCGGCGCCCCCTCCGCCCGGGCAGGCGCCTGCTCCTCGGCGGCCGGTGCCGCCTCCTCGGCGGCCCGGACCGCGGCCGCCTCCCGCGGCGGCGCTGCCGGGGTCGACCCCTCCGACGGGTCGCCGATCACGGCGAGCTCGGCGCCGACCTGCACGACCTCGTCCTCGCCCGCCACGATCCGCAGCAGCGTGCCCGACGCCGGGGCCGGGATCTCGGTGTCCACCTTGTCGGTGGACACCTCCAGCAGGGGCTCGTCGGCCTCGACGTCGTCCCCCTCGGCCTTGAGCCAGCGGGTGACGGTGCCCTCGGTGACGCTCTCGCCCAGCTGGGGCATCGTGACGGAGACCGCCATGGGTGCTCGACTCCTATCCGGGGGAAGACGCGATCAGCCGTGCACGTGCAGAGGCTTGCCGGCCAGCGCCAGGTGGGCCTCGCCGATCGCCTCGGACTGCGTCGGGTGGGGGTGGATGAGGGAGGCGACGTCGTCGGCGTAGGCCTCCCAGTTGTAGATCAGCTGGCCTTCGGCGAGCAGCTCCCCGACCCGGGCCCCCACCATGTGGACCCCGACGACGGGCCCGTCCGCGAGCGCGACCAGCTTCACCGCGCCGGAGGTCTTGAGGATCTGGCTCTTGGGGTTGCCGGCGAGGTCGTAGGTCACCGTGCGCACCTTGTCCTGGCCGTAGCGCGCGACCGCCGCCGCCTCGGTGATGCCGACCGACGCCACTTCGGGATCGCAGTAGGCGATACGCGGCACACCGTCGTAGTCGATCGGCTTGGGGTTGAGACCGGCCACGTGCTCCGCGACGAGGATGCCCTCCCCGAAGCCGACGTGCGCCAGCTGCGGGGTAGGGATGAGGTCGCCGACGGCGTAGACCCCCGGGACCGACGTACGGCAGTACTCGTCGACCTGGACGAAGCCGCGGTCGACCGCGACCCCGGCCTCCTCGTAGCCGAGGCCTTGCGACGTCGGGCCGCGGCCGACGGCGACGAGCAGCAGGTCGGCCTCGATCCGGGTGCCGTCCTCGAGGCTCACGGCGACCCCGGTCGCGGTGTGCTCCACGCCGGAGAAGCGCGCGCCGACCTTGAAGGCGATGCCCCGCTTGCGGAACGCGCGCTCGAGCAGCTTGCTGCTCGCCTCGTCCTCCAGCGGGACGAGATGGGGAAGGGCCTCGACGATCGTCACCTCGGTGCCGAACGACCTCCAGACGCTGGCGAACTCGACGCCGATCACCCCTCCACCGAGGACGACGGCCGAGCGCGGCACGTAGTCGAGGGTCAGGGCGTGGTCGCTGGTGATGACCCGACCGCCGTCGATCTCCAGGCCGGGGAGGGTGCGGGCGTAGGACCCGGTCGACAGCACCACGGCCCGGGTCGCGGTGTACGTCGTGCCGTCGACGGTGACGCCCGTCGTGGAGGTCAGCCGCCCCTCACCCCGGACCACCGTGATCCCGCGGCTCTTGACCAGGCCTTCGAGGCCCTTGAAGGCACGGCCCACGACGGCGTCCTTGTAGCTGTGCACGCCGGCCATGTCGATGCCCTCGAGGCTGGACCGCACGCCGTAGTCGGCGCCGTGGCGGGCGTTGTCGGCGACTTCGGCGGCGTGCAGCAGCGCCTTGGTGGGGATGCACCCGCGGTGCAGGCACGTGCCGCCGACCTTGTCCTTCTCGACGAGGGCGACCGACAGACCCAGCTCGGCGGCGCGCAGCGCGGCGGCGTACCCGCCGCTGCCCGCCCCCAGGATGACCAGGTCGTGAGAGGTCCCGTCGCTCACCTGCGCCCCATTCCCGTCCGTCCGGGCACGGCCCCCGACCAGGCCGTGCCGCCCTCATCCTGGCACCGCGCGTACCGGCGACCAACCTCGCCTCCCGGGGGAGGGAGTCACAGTCCGCGCAGCGGACCCGTGTCACAGTCCGCGCAGCGGACCCGTGTCACAGTCCGCGCACAGCCGGCTGACGTACCCTCGCCTGTCGTGGGGATCTTCCGGCGCGGTCGTCGGCCGGGCACGCTGCGCCCGGCGGTGAGCGAGGACCGCAAGCACCTCGAGGAGTTCGTCCGCACCCGTCCGGGCGTGGAGGCCTTCGTCGAGCCGCGAACCGCGGTCACCGACACCACCGTCGTGCTCGTCGCGTCGACGGGGGAGTGGACCCGTCGACGGGTGCCCTCGCCGAAGGTCGCGCACGAGTGGGCCAACTCTCTCGGCATCCCCTCCTACGACGCCGCGGTGGTCGGCTACCCGCAGCGGATGCGCGACTGGACCGCCAGGCGCGCCGCGGAGGAGAAGCAGCGCACGAGGTCTCAGCCGGAGTAGTCGGCCCCGGCGGCGACCTGCTCGGCGAGACGGACGAGGGTCCGTACGGCGAACCCGGTCCCCCCGTGGGGGGTGTAGCCGTAGGGAGCCTCGCCGTTCCAGGCCGGGCCGGCGATGTCCAGGTGGGCCCAGGGCAGCTCGGCCGGAACGAAGTCCTTGAGGAACAGGCCGGCGACGAGCATCCCGCCCATGCGGCTGGGGTCGTGGTTGGCGATGTCGGCGACCGCGGAGTCCAGCCCGCGGCGCAGCTCGTCCGGCAGCGGCATCGGCCAGGTCTGCTCCCCGGCCTCGGCCGCGCAGCGGTGGACGAGGTCACGGGCGGCGTCGCGGTTGCCCATGACGCCGGCGACCCTGGTGCCGAGGGCGACCAGCTGTGCCCCGGTGAGCGTGGCCACGTCGACGAGCAGGTCGGGCTCGTCCTCGCTCGCGCGCACGATCGCGTCGGCCAGGACGAGGCGGCCCTCGGAGTCGGTGTTGAGGACCTCGACGGTGCGCCCGCCGTAGATGCTCAGCACGTCCGAGGGCCGGGTCGCCGAGCCGCTGGGCATGTTCTCGGCCAGCGGCGCGTACGCCGTCACGCTGACCGGCAGCCGCAGCCTGGCGACGGCCGCGGTCGCCGCGAGCACCGCCGCCGCACCCGCCATGTCGGACTTCATCCAGTCCATGCCGAGCGGCGGCTTGATGGACAGGCCGCCGGAGTCGAACGTGATGCCCTTGCCGACGAGCGCGAGGTGTGCGCGGGTGCGCGTCGGCCGGTACGCGACGCGGACCAGGCGTGGCGGGTTCGCCGAGCCCTGCCCGACGCCGAGGATCCCGCCGTAGCCGCGCCGGCGCAGGCCGCGCTCGTCGAGCACCTCGGCGGCCAGGCCGGCCTCGGCGGCCAGCGCCACCGCCGCCTCGGCGAGATCCTTGGGGTGCAGGTCCCCCGCGGGGGTGTTCACCAGGTCGCGGGCCCGTGTGACGGCGGCGCACACGGCGCGTGCGCGCGCCGCGGCCGCGCGCACCTCCCGGGACGTCGCCTGCTCG